>JBBSQT010000146.1:0-5574 GCA_038243775.1 Actinomycetales bacterium
AAATGTTCCAGCGCCAACTCGGCCAGCAGGGACGAGGGCAGCAGCGGTGGCGCCACCATGTCGGCACCCGCCAGGGAAAGCTGGTCGTGGAAATATCCCGGCGCCAGCAGGTAGGAGGCGACGGCAACCCCGGCGGCCCCGCCGGCCCGCAACGCGGCAATGGCTTCCGGCACCGACGGGCGGGCGCTGGCACCATAGGCGGCCAGCACCCGTTCGGGCCGCCGCACGGCAAGGTCGGCGGCCAATACTTCAATGTTTTCGGCTGCCTCCGGCCGGGAAGATCCTGCTGCCGCCAGCACAATGCCCCATCCCTCAGGCAAGTCCCCCAGCCGTTCGTCGAGCAGCTTGGCCAGCCGCGGATCGGGCCCCAGCGGCGCTGCCCCCAACGTGTCCGGCCGGGACGCAACGGCCTCGGCAATATCCACCTGCACATGGAATCCCACCGTCAGCAACAGCGGGACCACCACGGCCCACACCCCGGGCGCCAGCCCGGCAACAACATCCGGCAGGGCAGGTTCCTGCACATCAACGTAGGCTTCCACCACGGAAAGCCCCGGCCGGAGCGTCGCAATTTCCGCACGGAGTGCGTTGATGCGCCGCTGCCCCTCCTCGTTGTTGGTCCCATGGGCGCACGCAATCATGACGGTCTCGGGTGCCATGGTCAAAGTCCTTTCAGGAAGCTTGTGTGCAGTCAATGTACGTCACCGCAGGGCAGGAACGCCCGGCAATGTGTCCTCAGGAGTCGCCCGCCCTTTCCGCCCGGGCAGCCTTGCTGGCGGCATTGCTGATCCCCAGGGCCGAGACCACCCCGCCAATAATAAACAGCGCCGCCGTGATGGCCATGATGCGGCGAAAGGAGCCGAACTCCAGCGCGCCGCCCAGCAGGACGCCCGCCAAGGCCACCGCTATCAAGCCCGCCACGCGCGACACCGCATTGTTGATGGCGGAACCAATCCCGCTCTGCTCAGGCGGCACGGCCCCCAGAATTGCGGCTGTCAGGGGCGCCACCGTGATGGCCAGCCCCACCGAGAACAACAGCTGGCCCGGCAGGATCTGGGTCCAGAAGTTGAACGGGTCAGCGGCGCTCATCATGAGCAGATAACCCACACCGGCAACCATCGGCCCCACCGCCATGAACAGCCTCGGCCCGTGTTTTCCGGCCAGCGCACCAAAAGGCCCTGAGAGAATCAGCATGACCACGGCCGTGGGCATCGAGGCCAGCCCCGCCAGCGCGGCGGAGAATCCCACAATCTCCTGCAGGAACAGCACCACCATGAGCTGGCCCAGCGACACCCCGGCATAAATAAAGGTGGTGGCGACGTTGCCCATGCCAAAGTTGCGGATCCGGAACAAATTCAGCGGCATCATCGGCACCGCGGTCCGCCCCTCCCACCACAGGAACCCCGCCAGCGCCGCGATCCCCACAACAAACGGCGCATACACGGCCGCGCTCCCCCAACCCAGCCGGTCCTGTTCAATCAGGGCAAAAACCGTCCCGGCCAGTCCGACGGCGGCCAGCACCGCCCCGATCCAATCGACCCTGGGTGCGGGCCCCGGTTCCGCAACGGGAGGAACCGACGTGATGACACGGCCGGCCGCGACGGCAGAAGCGGGAGGTGGCACGGGCACGGAGGAGGTCCCGGCGTCGTGCTTGGAAGGCAGCACAAGGCCCCTCAATAGGTAAAAGGTGGCGGCGATGGGCAAAACGTTGATGGCGAAAATGATCCGCCAGCTGGAGTAGTCGACCAGGAGGCCGCCCAGCAGCGGGCCGGCGAGGAATGCGGTGCCCGTCCAGGCCGTCCACGACCCGATGGCCTTGCCCTGCGCGGGCCCGGCGAAGGTGGAGGTGATCAGCGCCAGCGAACTGGGCACCAGCAGTGCGGCGCCGGCACCCTGTACGGCGCGGGCCACAATCAGCGCCAGCGCGCTCGGGGCGAAGGCGCAGGCAAGGGAGGCGAGGCCGAAGACCAGCAGGCCGGCGCGCAGGATCCGGACGCGGCCAAAGGTGTCGGACAGGGAACCGGCGATCAGAATCAGCGAGCCCAGGGTCAGCAGGTACGCATCCACAACCCATTGCTGCGTGGTGATGCCGCCGCCAAGTTCGCGGGTCATGGCGGGAAGTGCCACGTTGACGATGGCGCCGTCCAGGAATGCGACGAAGGAGGCGAGAATGGCCACCCACAAAACCCGGCGTTGGACCTTCTGCACGCGACTCAGCCTTTCCGTGCGAAGGCTGTGCGCAGGGACAGTTTCCGCGAATACTCAATGGATCCGTACCGGAACAGGTGTACGGCAAGGCGAAGTGCCAGCGCGCCAAAGACGAACAGTTCGGCAATGACAATGGCGGCCTGCCAGCCCGGAAGGGAACCGAACGCGTTGCGCAGCATGGCCGTGATGGGGGCCGTGAACGGGAAAAACGTGAAGACCTGCACGATCATCGAGCCGGGGTCGCTGACCACCATGGTGACGATGTAGAACGGGATGAACATCATGATCATGACCGGGGCAAACACCGTGCTGGCATCCTTCGCCGTGGGCATGACGGCCCCGATCCCCACCAGCACGCCCGTGAACAGGATGAACCCGCCCACCAACAGCAGCGCCCCGATCAGCATGGGCAGGAATTGGAACTGCAGGTTTGAGAGGTCAAAATCGGGCAGCGCCAGCTGATCGCGGAAGAACACGTAGCCCAGCACCATGGGCGAGGCAAACACCAGCGACTGCACCGCCCCCACCAGGAACAGCGAGATCACCTTTCCCACCACCAGCGTCGTGGGGTTCAGGGTGGTCAGGATCATCTCCGTGACACGGTTTTCTTTTTCCTCCAGCGTGGACGCCAGCATTTGGTTCGCCAGCAGGATGATCACCACGTAAAACAGCACCAGGAACAGCAGCGGCGGCACCACGGTTTCCAGCCCGCCTGACGGTTCGCCGTTCTTGAACGTTGCCGACTCCGTGCTGAAATTCCCCTGGACCGCCGCCGTGAGTTCCGCCGAACCCACCTTTTCCTGCGCCGAGAGCACCACCAGCTGCTTCGCCACGGCCTCGTACGTGCCGTTCTTGAAGATGCCCTGATCCGCCCCGTACACCATCACCGGGTCCTTGGCGAGGTCCGCCGGGAAGCTGAACCAGGCGTTGAGCCTGCCTTCCTTGACGCGTGCGACGGCGGTGCCCGGGTCCTGCTCCGGTGCGCCGCCCATCGCCGTGGCCAGCTTTCGGTCGATGAGGCCGGAGGCGTCCGTATAGGTGAACGCCAGTGCCTGGTTCTTTTGCTCAGCCGAGCGCGACTGCGTGGCGGAGCTGCTGGCAAAAACCAGTCCAAACACGATGCCCAGCAGCACCGGGATGGCCAGGGTGGCTATCCAGAAACGGCGCTTCTTAACGGTGCGGGTGAACTCGAACTGCACCACCGTGCCCAAGTTGTGCCGCGCCATCTCAACGCGCCTTCCTTCGCAGGCCCCGGGCTCGGGTTCGTGCCGGCACTTCGCCAAGCATCCCGCCGGGCGGCCCGCCGGGCACTTCGCCGGGCACTTCGCCGTACACCTGAATAAAGATGTCCTCCAAGCTGCGTTTGGCCGCCACGAAACCGCGCACCACCACGCCAGCCTCAACCAGCTCCTTCAGCACCTCCGATTCATCCACGGAATCGGACAGCGACAGCTCAGCGTAATTGGTTTCCTGCAGGACCACCTCGTAGTGCGGGGAGCGGGGCAGCGCACCCGAATGCTTCAGCCTGATGGTCCGCCCGCCGAATTGGTTCTGGACCTCGTCAATGGTGCCGTACGCCTCCGCCCGCCCATTCTTGAGCAGGATGATCCGATCGCACAACCGTTCCACTTCCTCCATCTGGTGGGTGACCATCATGACCGTTGCCCCGGCGTCCTTGCGTTCCTCGATGATGTCCATGAGCAGGCGCCGGTTCACCGGGTCAAAGCCCTTGGTGGGTTCGTCCAGGATCAGCAGCTCCGGATCATTCATGATGGTCACGCCCAACTGCACCTTTTGCTGCTCGCCGCCGGAGAGCTTGTCCACAAGCACATCGGCTTTGTCGGAGAGGTCCACCCGGTCCAGGAACTGCCGGGAGAACGCCACCGAGTCCTGCCTGGACAGGCCCTTGAGCCGGCCGAAGTAGCTCATCACATCCAGCACCGACTCCTTTTTGTACAGCCCACGCTCCTCAGGCAGGTAGCCGAGCCGGGCACCAAAGTCGTCACTGAACACCTTCCCGTTGATCTCCAGGATGCCCGAGGTGGGACGGTAGATGCCCAGCAGTGCCCGGATCGTTGTCGTCTTTCCACTGCCGTTGCTGCCCAGAAAACCAAATGTCTCCCCTCGTGCCACATCGAAGGAGAGGCCCTCAATGACCTTCTTCGGCCCAAAGTGCATGTGGAAGTCCTGAATATGTATCAACGGCTGTGCGGCGTCCATTTTTCCAGCGTAGTCACAATTGGCTTCCGTGTGACCGAAAGTTGGCCAAAGCCCGCCCCCACCATTACGCTTGGCGCTGCCTCCGGTTGCCGCCCAAACCGGCCCCCTACCCACGAATGCGCCCATGAACATTGACCTGCCAGTTGCCTTGGACCTGATAGGCGTCTTTTTCTTCGCCGTCTCAGGCTGCCTGCTCGCCGCCCGCAAGGGTTTCGACCTGATCGGTTCCGTCCTGCTCGGTTCCATGGTGGGCCTGGGCGGCGGCGTCATCCGAGACATCATTTTGAACACCGGCCCTCCCGCGGCCTTCGTGAACCAAATATATTTGGTGCCGCCCATGGCCGCGGCCGCACTGGTGTATTTCACGCTGAAGAACGTGAAGCGAAGCGGCCGGCTGTTGTTCATGTTCGACGCCGGCGGGCTCGCGCTGTTTTGCGTCACCGGCACCCTAAAGGCCCTGGATTCGGGGATGGCCCCGGTGACGTCCATCCTGTTGGGTGTCACCACGGCCGTGGGTGGCGGCATCCTTCGCGACATCACCGCCAACGACGTCCCCAAGGTCTTCGACCCGAAGGACCTCTACGCCATCCCGGCGTTTGTTGGTGCGGGACTGACGACGGCGATGTGGCACCTGGAGTGGCTCAACCTCGCAACCGGGACCGCTGCTGCCGTCATCGTTTTCACGCTGCGCCTGCTGAGCCTGCGCTATGGATGGCATGCCCCGTTGGCCTCCCGCAGCTGGAGCGCGCGCAGGTCACGGCGCGACTAGGATTGTAGGCAGAGCAATGCCCGCCAATTTTCGGAGATTTGTATGTCTGACATGTTCGTAGAGAAGTTCCGCGGCCTGGTGCCCTTGTACCTGGAGGAGCCGTGGCAGGAAGCCGACGGCATCACCTGGGAAGACCTGGATGACGTTTTTTCGGAGCTGAAGATCACCGTGCCGCTGGCGCTGCGTGAATTTTTGCACGCCCTGGGCAATTGCGAAGACATCATGGAGGCCTACTACTATTTCTGGGATCCCGAAGAGCTGGAAATTGAGGAAGGCTACCTGCTGTTCCTTGAGGACGAGGACGAGACCTACACGTGGGGCATCCTCGTTGACCAGGCGGACGTCCCGGACCCCATCGTGTGGCGCCGCAACAATGC
>JBBSQT010000147.1:0-5556 GCA_038243775.1 Actinomycetales bacterium
TGCATGGACGCCGTGGCCACCGTCCTGGCCCCGGGAGGCGTGTGGATCAACTACGTTGCCACTGTCACCCAGCTCTCCCGCACGGCCGAGGCCATCCGCGCGGACGGCCGCTTCACCGAACCCGACGCCTGGGAATCCATGGTGCGCGGCTGGCACCTGGAAGGCTTGGCCGTCCGCCCGGACCACCGCATGGTGGCCCACACCGGCTTCCTCATGGTGACCCGCCGGCTGGCCGACGGCGTGACAGGACTGAACCTGAAGAAGAAGTCCAAGGGTGAATTCAGTGCCGAGGACCTCAGCGCCTGGACGCCCGAGGCTGTGGGCGAACGCTCCGTGTCGGATAAAAAACTGCGCCGTGCCGCCCGGGACGCCTCCTCCACCGTGCAGACCAAAAGGACCAAGAGCAGGACTGACGGCGAGGGTGACAAAAACGCCGTCGAGGAAAGCTAGACTCAGCAGCACCAGCTGGTTGCGGAAGGACTAATGAACATGAGCGAAACACCCCACCCCACCCCTACAAACCCCGGCCCGGGGGAGCCTGCACCAAGGGAGCCCGCACCGGATTCATCCTCGGCGAGCTATCCCGCAGGTCCGGGACAGCAAGCAGTGCTGGAGCGCCAGCTCAACGTGCTGCGCGACAAGGCCCGCAACCTTGACCGCCAGCTGGCCTCGGTCACCCAGAACAACACCAAGCTCGTCGCCATGCTGGAGACCACCAAGGTTGAGATCCTCAAGCTGCGCACGGCACTGGAAAATGACGGCGAACCGCCCTACGGTTTCGGCACGGTGCTGGCCCTCAACAACGCCCGCAGCAGCTCCGGCATGAACGCCGCGGCAACGGGTGAAAGCGTTGACGTGTACGCCTCAGGGCGCAAGATGCGGGTGGGGCTCAGCCCGCTGCTGCGCCTGTCCGAGCTCAACGTTGGCCAGGAAGTGCTCCTGAACGAGGCGTTCACGATCATCGCAGCACTGGGCTATGAACAAGTGGGCGAGCTGGTCACTGTCAAGGAACTGCTGGGCACCACCCGTGCCCTGGTGATTGGCCGGGCCGACGAGGAACGGGTGGTCCGGCTTTCCGGTGCCTTGCAAAACGGCAGGGTGAAGGTCGGCGACGCCCTGACACTGGAGGGGCGCACCGGCTACGCCCTGGAGAAGGTGCCGCGGTCCGAGGTGGAAAACCTGATCCTGGAGGAAGTCCCGGACATCTCCTATTCGGACATTGGCGGGCTGAGCTCACAGATCGAGCAAATCCGTGACGCCGTCGAACTTCCCTTCCTGCATCCGGACCTGTACCGCGAACACGGGTTGAAGCCGCCCAAGGGGATTCTGCTGTACGGCCCTCCGGGCTGCGGCAAGACACTGATTGCCAAGGCCGTTGCGAACTCGCTTGCCAAGCGGGCCAGGGAACGCTCGGGGGTCGCGGACCAAAAGAGCTACTTCCTGAACATCAAGGGCCCGGAACTGCTGGACAAGTACGTGGGCGAGACCGAGCGCCAGATCAGGCTCATTTTCAGCCGTGCGCGGGAAAAAGCGTCGGACGGCAGTGCCGTGGTGGTGTTCTTCGATGAGATGGACTCGCTGTTCCGCACCCGCGGCACGGGTGTTTCCTCCGACGTGGAAACCACCATTGTTCCCCAGCTGTTGAGCGAGATCGACGGCGTGGAGCGGCTGGACAACGTCATCGTCATTGGCGCCTCCAACAGGGAAGACATGATCGATCCGGCCATTCTGCGTCCGGGCCGGCTTGATGTCAAGGTCAAGATCCAGCGCCCGGATGTTGAGGCGGCGGCGGATATTTTCGCCAAGTACGTCACCACGGAGCTGCCGTTCCACGCCGAGGACCTGGCCAGCCATGACGGCGGCCTGCAGGAAACCGTCGACGCCATGATCCAGCGCACGGTGGAAGCCATGTACGCCACCGACAAGTCCAATGAGTACCTGGAAGTGACGTACGCCAACGGTGACACGGAGATGCTGTATTTCAAGGACTTCAACTCCGGCGCCGTGATCCAGAATGTGGTGGACCGGGCCAAGAAGTACGCCATCAAGGACCTGCTGACCACCGGCGAAAAGGGCATCCGGATCGAACACATGCTGCGCGCCGTCGTGGATGAATTCCGTGAGCATGAGGACATGCCCAACACCACCAACCCGGACGACTGGGCCCGGATTTCCGGCAAGAAGGGGGAGCGGATCACCTACATCCGCACCATTGTCCAGAGCAAGGAAGGCCAAATCCCGGGCAAGACCCTCGAGACGCTGCCCAACACGGGACAGTACCTGTGAGTGTTGTGCGGGTCGTGGGGGCCGAAACCGAATACGGCATCCATGCCCCCTCCGGCGGGGCGTTCAACGCCACCTGGCTGTCCACGCAGGTCGTCAACGCCTATGCCCAGCACACCCGGCACCGTGCGGCGGCCGGCGGGGAAACCCGCTGGGACTACACGGATGAGGACCCCCTGGCCGACGCGCGGGGCTGGTCCATGGCGCGGGCGTCGGCAGACCCCAGCCAGCTCACCGACTCCGAGGTCACGGCCGCCCAGATTGCGCTGGAGGGCGGTGAAACGGGGGACCTGGACGGGCCGCTCATGATGAACCTGGTGCTGGGCAACGGGGCGCGGCTCTATGTGGACCACGCCCATCCGGAGTATTCCTCCCCGGAGGTCACCAACCCCCTCGACGCCGTCCGCTGGGACGCGGCCGGGGACCTGGTGGCCCTCGCAGCGGTGCGCCGCATTGCGCAAACCCCCGGGGTGCCCGGGATCAACCTGTACAAGAACAACACCGACAACAAGGCCGTCTCCTACGGCAGCCACGAAAACTACCTGATGCCGCGCAGCGTGCCGTTCAAGAACATCGTGGCCGGACTGACCCCGTTCTTCGTCACCCGCGCCATCATGTGCGGTGCCGGCCGGGTTGGCCTGGGCCAGGACGGCTCCGTGGCCGGCTTTCAAATCAGCCAGCGCGCCGACTTCTTTGAAGCCGAGGTGGGGCTGGAAACCACCATCCGCCGCCCCATCATCAACACCCGCGACGAGCCGCACGCCGTTGCCGACAAGTACCGGCGCCTGCACGTCATCATTGGCGACGCCAACCTCAGCCAGGTCTCCAACTACCTCAAGTTCGGCACCACCGCCCTGGTGCTGGACATGATCGAAAACGGCACCGCACCCGAGCTGGAATTCGCCGACCCCGTGGCCACCCTCCGGGCCATCAGCCATGACTGGCAACTGGCGCAAACCCACCTGCTGGCCGACGGCCGGCGTGTGAGCGCCCTGGACGTGCAGTGGATGTACGCCAACGCCGCAACAGCGCACGCCGCCGCCAACGGGTCGAGCCACCCGGTCACGGGGGACGGGCACACCGCGGCCGTGCTGGAGAAGTGGCGTGAGGTGCTCACGGGGCTGGGAACAGACCCGATGTCGCTGGCCGGGCAGCTGGAGTGGGTGGCCAAACTGAACCTGTTGCAGCAGTACCGCAGCCGCGACGGGATGGACTGGGACGACCCCCGGCTGGGCCTGATCGACCTGCAATGGTCTGACATCCGCCCCGAAAAGGGGTTGTACTACAAGCTGCTGGAACGCGGGCGCATGCAGCGCCTGGTCACGGATGAATCCATTGCGGCTGCCGTTGAGGCGCCGCCCCCGGACACCAGGGCCTATTTCCGCGGCCGCTGCATCCAGGAATTCGGCGCCCACGTCATTGGCGCCAGCTGGGATTCGGTCATCTTCGAGCTGCCCGCCCTGCGCAGGCTGCAGCGCGTGTCCACCAAGGAGCCCCTGCGCGGCACGAAGGAATTGACGGCCGCGCTCTTTGAGTCGAACAACGGGCTGTCCGATTTTCTGAAGCAGCTCCTGGCAGGGACACCCTAACCGCTCAGCTGCCGTGCCACTCTGCCGTGCCACTCTGCCGTGCCACTTGCCATGCCACTCTGCCGGCAGCGGCTGCCACAAAGCCGCCCGGTCCGTGGCAGGATGGGAGTAGGCACCGTCGCCGGTGCCCATGAACCACGGACAAAGGACCCATCATGGCTTCACAGGAACAAAAGAACGTCTCTTCCCGCTCCGAAGAGGAACACGTCGACGAGCTGCCCGTGCCGGCACCCGCGCCGGACTCCGGTGCAGCGCAGGCCGCCACCTCCGGCGTGGATGACCTCCTGGATGAGATTGACGGGGTCCTGGAAGTCAACGCCGAGGAGTTTGTGCGCGGATTCGTCCAAAAGGGCGGCCAGTAAACCGCCATGGGCACGCACACCGGCAGCTTTCCCGCGCTGGAAGCCGGGGGCACCCCGTCGTCGTTCTTTGATCATCTGAGCCGCAACAATCCCGGGCTGCTGCCGTTCCGTGCGGACCTGGGGGCAGTGGCGCCGGCAACACCGCACGGCACCACCATCGTGTCCCTGACCTTCGCCGGAGGGGTGCTCATGGCCGGTGACAGGCGCGCCACCATGGGCTCCATGATCGCCAGCCGGCACATTGAAAAGGTCTTCCCCGCGGACCGGTATTCGGTGCTGGGCATTGCCGGGACCGCCGGGATCGCGATCGACATTGTGCGCTTGTTCCAGGTTGAGCTGGAGCATTACGAAAAAATTGAGGGGACCCAGCTCAGCCTGGAAGGCAAGGCGAACCGGCTGGGTGCCATGATCCGCGCCAACCTTCCACAGGCGATGCAGGGCCTCTCCGTTGTGCCGCTTTTCGCCGGGATCGAGACGGGTGCGCCGTCGGGCAGGCTGTTTTCCTACGACGTCACCGGCGGGCGTTATGAGGAACTTGAGCACCACAGTGTGGGGTCCGGTTCCGTCTTTGCCCGCGGTTCATTAAAGAAGCTCTGGCACCCGGAAATGAGCGCCGAGCAGGCCGTGGCGGTTGCGGTTGAGGCGCTCATTGACGCCTCCGACGACGACTCCGCCACGGGCGGGCCGGACCTGGTCCGCAGGCTGTGGCCCGTGGTTTACGTGGTGGAGAACGACGGCGCCACCCGGGTGGGGCCCGATGACCTGGCCGGCGTCGTGGAGGCCATTGTGGCCCGGCGGATGACAGAGCGCAGGGAGGCTTAGCATGGCGCAGCAATTTTATGTTTCCCCGGAACAGGTCATGAAGGACCGTGCGGATTTTGCCCGCAAGGGGATAGCCCGCGGAAAGTCAGTGGTGGTGCTCAGCTACCGGGACGGGATGGCCCTGGTGGCGGAGAACCCGTCAGCCACCCTGCGCAAGATCGGGGAAATTTATGACCGGATCGCGTTCGCAGCAGTGGGCAAGTACAACGAATTCGAGAGCCTGCGCCAGGCAGGGGTGCGGTACGCGGACGTACGCGGCTACTCCTACGACCGGGTGGACGTGACGGCACGCGGGCTGGCCAGTGTCTACGCGCAAAGCCTGGGCACCGTGTTCACCGCCGAACAAAAACCGTTCGAGGTGGAATTGGCGGTGGCCGAAATAGGCAGGCAGGAAGGTGAAGACCACATCTTCAGGCTGAACTTTGACGGCTCCATTGCCGACGAAGACAGCTTCCTGGCCATGGGCGGCCAGGCCGAACTGGTGCAGGCGGCGCTGGGCA
>JBBSQT010000148.1:0-5552 GCA_038243775.1 Actinomycetales bacterium
GACTAGAGGCTACCGGCTTTTGGTTACCACCAAGTAATCCAAACCACATTTCGCGTAGATCTTTACCGAGCTGCAACTTAGCAATGACACATGACGTCCCTTCTTCGAGGAAAGATTTCAGCGCGTGGGCGTTTTTGACAACGGCATCGGCTGGCGCGCCCGTTCCCTCTCTTTGGTCCTGCCAAGGCATGCCGATACGCCGATTTTGGGGACGCAAAAAAAGCCCGCCCCGACATGCTGTCGGGGCGGGCTTTTCTGAACGAATCAGGCGGTTATGCCTTGGCGCGGGCGCGGAAGGCCTTGGCGCGGTCGCTGGCGTTCAGGATCAGCTTGCGGATGCGGATCGCCTCCGGGGTGACCTCAACGCACTCGTCTTCACGGGCGAACTCGAGGGACTCTTCAAGGGTAAGGTTCCGCGGCGGGGTCATGTTCTCGAAGGTGTCCGAAGAAGCTGCACGCATGTTGGTGAGCTGCTTTTCCTTCGTGATGTTCACGTCCATGTCATCCGAGCGGGAGTTCTCGCCAACGATCATGCCCTCGTACACCTCGGAGGTGGGCTGCACGAAGAAGTTCATGCGTTCCTGGAGTTTGATCATTGCGAACGGTGTGACAACACCGGTGCGGTCAGCAACGATGGAACCGTTGGTGCGGTACTCGATGGGGCCGGCCCACGGCTCGTAGCCTTCGGAAATGGAGGCGGCAATACCGGCACCGCGGGTGTCGGTCATGAAGCGGGTGCGGAACCCGATCAGGCCACGCGCCGGAACAATGAATTCCATGCGGCACCAGCCGGTGCCGTGGTTGGCCATATTGACCATGCGGCCCTTGCGGGATGCCATGAGCTGGGTAACACCGCCCAAGTATTCCTCGGGTACGTCAATGGTCATGTGTTCCATCGGCTCGTGGATCTTGCCGTCGATCATCTGTGTGACAACCTGGGGCTTGCCCACGGTCAGCTCGAAGCCTTCGCGGCGCATCTGCTCCACCAGGATGGACAGGGCCAATTCGCCACGGCCCTGCACTTCCCAAGCGTCTGGACGCTCGGTGGGGAGTACCTTCAGGGAAACGTTACCGACGAGCTCGCGGTCGAGGCGGTCCTTGACCTGGCGCGCCGTGACCTTGTGGCCCTTGACGCGGCCGGCCAGCGGGGAGGTGTTGATGCCGATGGTCATGGAGATGGCCGGCGGGTCAACCGTGATCAGCGGAAGCGGCTGCGGGTTGTCAATGTCGGTCAGGGTCTCACCAATGGTGATGTCTTCGATGCCGGCAACGGCAACGATTTCGCCGGGGCCGGCAGATTCGGCCGGCACGCGGGTCAGGGCCTGGGTGGCCAGCAGTTCGGTGATCTTGACGGGCTTGATGGTGCCGTCGTGACGAGCCCAGGCAACGGTCTGGCCCTTGTGCAGGGTGCCGTTGAAGATGCGCAGCAGAGCCAAACGGCCCAGGAAGGGGGAAGCGTCAAGGTTGGTGACGTGCGCCTGCAGGACACCCTCGGGGTTGTACTTGGGAGCGGGGATGTGCTCGATGATGGTCTTGAACAGGGGCTCAAGGTCTTCGCTGTCCGGGGCGGCACCGTTTTCGGGCTGGTTCAGGGACGCGCGGCCCAGTTTGCCGGATGCGTAGACAACCGGAACGTTCAGGACGGCGTCCAGGTCCAGGTCCGGAACTTCGTCGGCCATGTCGGAAGCCAGGCCCAAGAGAAGGTCCATGGATTCTGCAACAACCTCGTCGATGCGGGCATCGGGGCGGTCGGTCTTGTTGACGAGCAGGATGACGGGGAGCTTTGCGGCCAGGGCCTTGCGCAGCACGAAGCGGGTCTGCGGCAGCGGGCCCTCGGAGGAATCCACGAGCAGGACAACGCCGTCAACCATGGACAGCCCGCGCTCCACCTCGCCACCGAAGTCGGCGTGGCCGGGAGTGTCAATGACGTTGATGGTCATGATTTCACCGTTGGCTGACGGGCCGTTGTAGGCAACCGTGGTGTTCTTGGCCAAGATGGTGATGCCCTTTTCGCGCTCCAGGTCACCGGAATCCATGACGCGCTCAGCAACATTGCCGTGTTCGGCAAATGAGTGCGTTTGCTTGAGCATGGCGTCCACCAGGGTGGTCTTGCCATGGTCAACGTGCGCCACGATGGCTACGTTGCGCAGGTCATTGCGCGAGGCGGTGTTGAGAGAAAGATCGCTCATGGATGAAGACTCGTTTCAGTTGGGCCCGGCTGCAGGCCCGGAGGGGCAAAGCAGAAAGTCACATTGATGGTTGGCCGTGAAGAATCGGCAGATAACACTATTCTAGTCGCACCGACAAATACGGCCTAGCCACTTTATCCCATGAACCGCAACTTTTTTCCAGCTTCCCGCAAGAGGGGGAGAAATTTGCCCCGCAGCGGCGGTTTCTCACCGAAACTCACGACGGCGGGAGGCGGGCTTCGTGACGAAACTCACCTCCCGCCGTCGTGCTTTGGGGCCTGCTGGGCACCTTCGGCGAAAACCTGCGCCACGGCTGCCCCCGGACTGTGGCTTCCCTCGATCATCGAAAGGGTCAATTGGCCGTCTGCCTGCACGGGCGGGGCCGCCAATTGGCGCGTGCCGTCGGCATTGACCTTGACGTTGGCGAGCGCAGGCGACTGGCCGGTGCGGTGGTTGCGGACAGTAATCAGGCCGCCGTCCATGGCTTGCGCCTCGTCCACCGCATTGTTGACTGTTTGGGCGATGAAGGCCAGAACGTCAACGTCGCCCCGCAACGGCACACAGAGGTATTGGCTGAGCGGTTGGCTGAAAATGACCGCCTTGCCATGGGGCGAATCCACAACATACACAGGCAGCGACGAGCTTGCACCGTACCTTGTCATCTCAAACCACTGGCGGGCCGTGCACAGGATGACCGACAGGACGAGTGCACCACCTTGGAGGTTGATGCTCTCGCCGGTGGCCTGCGCCATCTCACGCACGTGCAAGGTGGAGAGTCCGGCACGGACCAGGTCACTGTCCTGCGGGAGGTCGGCAAGGGCCAGGACCTTTCGGCTCAGTTCGGCGCCCGGGTCCGGGTTGAATGACAAAAGCGCCAAAACTTCGTGGCTGGTGATGCGCAGCGCGCTGTCGGGAATTGACTCGTTGCTCATAATTCCTTTACTTGACGTAGGACCACTGGGCGATGCTGTGCCAGGGACCAAGGTCCAGCGGCGACACGTCCACCCCTGCGATGTGCTTTCCGGTGGCGCTCAGGGTGCTGCGCTGGAAGAGCGGCAGCCCGTAGCCTGCTTCCAGGACGAGCTTGTCGATCTGCATTTTTATGGCGTTTTGTTTGGCGTCGTCAGGGTTGGGCGCCAATTCTTCCGTCAGCTGGTCCACCACCGTGCTGGAGAAGTTGTTCAGGTTTGACACTGCGCCGGTTCTGAAGATTTGCGGGACCTGGGCTGATCCGGTGGCGTTGGCGGTCCAACCATACAGGGCCACGTCAAACGCGCCGTCGTGGAGTGCCGGCTGCCATTCGTCGGTGGAGCGTCCGGCGTCCGTCACACTAAAGCCTGCTTCTGTGGCAGCCGCTGCGATGAGGAAGTATTCGGCGGCCCGGTCGGCGTCGTCCTTGTTGTACAGGATGCGGATGGTGGGGCGGGCGCCGGCGAGGAGTTCCTTGGCCTTGTCCAGGCTGGTCTTGCCAGGCTCGGCCTTTTCAGCCCTGTCCGCGGGGAACTGGTTGCTGCCGTTGCTGCCGACGGTTTCCCTGTAAGGGGTCTGGGCGGGACGGAACAGGAAGGAATTGAGCACCACCGCCCCAGGGTTTTGCGGGATGGCAACTTGGTCCACGATCTGCTGGCGCGGCACAGTGTAAAGCAGCGCGGTGCGCAGATCCGGTTCGGCCAGGACACCTTTGAAGTTCAGCACCATCTGGTCAAAGCCGAGGCCCTGGCCCTGCTGGATCTGGACGCCGGCGGACTTCAGGTCCGCCAGTGCGCGAAGCCCTTCGGCCGTGGGGGCAGGCGAGATGACATCAGCGGTCTGCGCCTCAAGGGCGGCCGTTTGCTTCTGCGGGTCCCCCTCATAGTGCACTGTCAGCGTGTCCAGGTTGGGCACCTCACCCCACGTAAAGTCCTGGTTGCGGGTCAGCAGGAGTTCCTTGTCCGCCGTCATGCCCTTGACCAGGTACGGGCCGTTGGACAGGGCAAGGGACGGATCGGGCATGCTGGCAGTATCGAAGCCCGTGTTCCAAAAGTCGGAGATCTTCCGCAGCCCGGGATCGGCCGGCACGGGTTTCCCCGGCTCACCCTGCGGCACGGCCTGCATCAGCTCGGTCAGGGCCTGGGCATCTGCCAGCCCGGCCCGCGCAGCCACTATGTGGGCAGGAACATCCACCTCGGGGCCCAGCGCGGTTTCCCAGTCCGAAAATGGCGTGGTGTAGCTGAGCGTGAGCGTTTTGCGGTCCGTGCTGATCTCGGGAAGTTCCGTCTGGGCCAGGCCCGAGTTGTCCCCTGCTGAATGGAAATAGGCTGTGCCGCTGGTGACGGCGAACTTTTCATTCAGTGTTGCGTCGTTGAAATATCCGGACAGGGCGGCCCATTGCAGGAACAGGTCGTCAGCGCTGACGGGCTCACCGTCCGACCATTGCACGCCGTCGTTGATGGTGTATTTGATGGTCAACGGCTTGTCCCTGACCTTCTCGTACTTGCCAAACTTGTCATTGGGCACGATTTTCAGGTCGTTGTCCACGGTGTAGAAGCCCGTGTGCGTGGCTGAGGCGATTCTGGTGTTGGTGGGCGTATTGCCGGTGACGCTCGAGGGGTTGAAGGAGTTGAAGGGGGCTGCTTCCAGGACTGTAATGTTTCCGCCGGTGACGGCCGTCGGCGAAGTGCTCGACTCTTTGGGTTCCGGTGTGCCGGTGCAGGCGGCCAGCGCCAGCGCCGCTGCCACGGCTGTGGCGACTACTTTGGAAATGCGTCCGCGCCGCATTCCACCTCCAGGTTCTCTGCTTTTTGTGTGGTGGGGACGTCCAAGGCCCAGCGCCTGTCCCCGGTTATTCCTGCCCTCAACAGTACCGCAGCGCCCAGGCGGCGTGTCCGACGTCGGGCACTGTTCCGGTGTTAATAGCCTGTGCGCCCGTCAAGGCATTCGCGCAGCAGGTCCACGTGGCCCAGATGGCGGGCGTACTCCTCAATCATGTGCGTGTACACCCAGCGCAGGTTCAGCGCTTGCCCGTGGCGCAGCCCTGGCAGGCGGGTGTTGAGGTCCGCAACGCCGGCCGCATGGGCACGCACCTGCACCAATTCCTCTCCATGGAGGGCAACGTCAGCCAGTGCCGTGCCCTCGTTGTATTGGGTGAAGTCCGCATCGCGGTCTTCCGGCCGGTACCTGGCCTGTTCCGCGCTGCCTGCCACGATGTTGGAGAACCAATACCGTTCGACGTCGGTCAGGTGGCGGACAATCCCGGCGAGCGTCAGGGTGGAGGGCGGGACGGCCGCGTGGCACAGTTGTTTGGCGGAGAGCCCGCCAATCTTCAGCGGCAGGGTCTGCCGGTGGAATTCCAGCCACGCTTCCAGTGATTCCCGCTCCCCCGCC
>JBBSQT010000149.1:0-5545 GCA_038243775.1 Actinomycetales bacterium
CGTCGAGCTGGTGGAAGTCCAGCCGGCCGGCAAGAAACTTATGAAAGCAACAGACTGGGCCCGGGGCCTGGCGAACAAGGAAGATGTGGTGTTTGAATGACCAGCGAGCAAGGCGGACGTTCAGGCCACCACGACGCAGGCGGCGGGCAAAACAGCGGGGGGCAGAACAGCCGCGGGCAGAACAGCGGCCGGCAGGGCAGCGGCGGGCAGGGCGGGGGAGGTGTCCGGCGTCGTGATGATTCCGGCCGCGAACGCAACCGGGGCACCGGCCGCAACCGCACCGAAACAGCCCCAGGCCAGCGGACCCGCGCGGCCGATCCCGCACGGTTGGTCGCCTTCGAGGTGCTCCGCGCCGTCTCGGCCGACGACGCCTACGCAAACCTGGTGCTGCCCACCCGCATCCGCCGGCACGGTTTGGACCGCCGCGACGCCGGCTTCGCCACCGAATTGACCTACGGGGCACTGCGCGCGCAGGGCACCTACGACGCCATCCTGGCCAAGTGCGTGGACCGGCCGCTCGCCGAGCTGGACCCGGCCATTTTGGATGCGCTGCGCATCGGCACCCACCAGCTCATGGCCATGCGCGTGCCCACCCACGCCGCCCTTGACCAGACGGTGGGCCTGGCCCGTGCCGTCATCGGCGCCGGCCCCTCCGGCCTGGTCAATGCCGTGCTGCGCAAGGTTGCCGCGAAGGACCTGCCGGAATGGCTCGCCGAGCTCACGGACGGGCTCACCGACGAGGTCAAAATCGCCTCCATCAGCCACGCCCACCCCGAATGGATTGTGCGCGCACTGCGCCAGGCCCTCGTTGCGCACGGCCGTGAGGTCACCGAAATCGAGGCGCTGCTGGAGGCCGACAACGCCGCCCCCGTCGTGAACCTGGTGGCGCTTCCCGGGATCGGCAACCTTTCCGAGGCCTTCGACTCCGGCTTCACCCCGGGGGAGCTCGTAGCGGAATCCGCGCTCTCCTCCGGCGGGGACGTGGGCCGGCTGGACAGCGTCCGGGACGGATCCGTCCGCGTCCAGGACGCCGGTTCGCAGCTGGTCGCCCGGGCGCTGGCGGCCGTGGAGCTTTCCGTTGAGAAGGACGACGGCGAGGAGCGCTGGCTTGATTTGTGCGCCGGCCCCGGTGGAAAAGCAGCCCTCCTGGCGGCGCTGGCAGCCAAAAAGGGCGCCTGGCTGCTGGCCAACGAGCCGGCCCCGCACCGCGCCAAGCTGGTCTCCCAGGCACTGGCCGCCGTCCCCGGCGACAGCTGGACCGTGCGCACCGGCGACGGCCGCGACATTGGCAAGGAACACCCCGAGGCCTTTGACCGGATCCTCGTCGACGCCCCCTGCACCGGGCTCGGCGCCCTGCGCCGCCGGCCGGAATCACGGTGGCGCCGCAAGCTCTCCGACGTGGCCGAACTCGGGCCGCTGCAGCGCGAACTGCTCGCCTCCGCACTGGACGCCGTCAAGCCCGGGGGAGTCGTGGCCTACGTGACGTGCTCCCCGCATGTGGCGGAGACGATCGCCGTCGTCGAGGACGTCATGCGCAAGCGCGGGAACCTGGAACTTATTGACGCCGGCGCAGCCCTGGATGCTGTGAGCATCAGCGGGAATGTGGGGGCTGGCAACGCAACCTCGGCCGTGCCACCCCACCGCATGATGGCCCAGCTGTGGCCGCACATCCACCAAAGCGACGCCATGTTCATGGCGCTCATCCGCAAGAACTGACGGACCGGCCGGCCCGGGCCCGCTCCAACAACAGAGCCCCCCGCGTTAGCATTCACCGCCAGAAAAATCCGCCCAAAAAGACAAGAGGTACCTTCGTGTCCAGCACCCCGCTCGCCTGCTGCATCAACCCCAGCATCCTCTCCGCCGACTTCGTCAACCTTGAAGCGGCGCTGGCCCGGATTGCCAACGCCGATGCGGTGCACGTGGATGTCATGGACAACCACTTCGTGCCCAACCTGACCATCGGACTGCCCGTGGTTGAGCGGATCCAGCAGATCAGCCCCGTGCCGCTGGATGCGCACCTGATGATTGCCGACGTCGACCGCTGGGCGCCGCTGTACGCCGACGCCGGGCTGGATTCGGTGACGTTCCATGTGGAAGCATCCGCCGCGCCCATCAAGCTGGCCCGTGAGCTGCGGGCCAGGGGAGCGAAGGCCGGCATGGCACTTCGCCCGGCCACACCGGTAGAGCCTTACCTGGACATGCTGCCGGAATTGGACATGCTGCTGATCATGACGGTGGAGCCGGGCTTTGGCGGGCAGTCGTTCCTGGACGTGACGCTTCCCAAGATCCGCCGGGCCCGCGCAGCCATTGAGGGCAGCGGCGTCAACGTGGCCATCCAGGTTGACGGCGGCATCACCGAGGAGACCATCACCCGTGCGGCCGAGGCCGGCGCCAACATCTTCGTGGCCGGCTCCGCGGTGTACGGCAAGCCGTCGCCGGCGGAAGCAATCGATGCCCTGCGTGCAAAGGGCCAGCTGGCGTTCCGCTGACCGCCCTGCCGCCGGGTCGAAACTGCACGTAATGCGGTAGGCGGCGTCAAGACAGCAGCTGATGCGGTGATCTAACAAATCACCGCATCAGCTGCTGCTTTAAGTGCGGGGCCGTCGCTGGTGCAAACCAGTTTTTTGGTCCCGGGAATGAATTCGCGGGAGGAGTCGCTTGCGCCAGTGAAAGGTCTGGCAGGAAATTGGTGCCATACTGTAGGAGGCACCCGCAAAAGCGGGTGCTCAAAAGATGTATCACGTGCTCCGGGGTCGGTGTAATTCCGAACCGGCGGTTATAGTCCGCGACCCGCGCGCAGCCAGCTTTCACGAGCAGGGCACGCACGGTTGATCTGGTGAAATTCCGGAACCGACAGTTAAAGTCTGGATGGGAGAAGCACGAACAGTCTTGGCCGCCAGGTCAGGGGTGTGGAGGTGGCATAGCCAAAACCATGCGCCCCTGCACCCGCACTCACGTGCCGGCGCGCCTCGCTGTACGTTACCCCCGGAGCCATCGCGGTCTTGCAAAGGGAAGGTAACAATGGACTTTCTGCGATGGCTCTTTGACGCCAAGCTTGAATTCGCCGGTGGCGGGTTCCTCCTCTGGCGTGAAGTCATAGGCAATGTTTTTGGGCTCGCCAGCGCCCTCGGCGGCATGCGCCGTAAAATCTGGGCCTGGCCTGTCGGCATCATCGGCAACGCGCTCCTCTTCACGGTCTTCATCGGCTCCATTTTCGGCTCGGCCGACCATGTGAACCTCTTGGGCCAGGCCGGGCGCCAAATCATGTTCATCGCCGTCTCCATCTTTGGCTGGTACCGGTGGAACCAGACCCGCCATGCTAAAAATGCCCATGCCAGGAACGACGGCGACACCCACGTCGGCGAGGCCGTGCAGCCCCGCTGGGCCGGAGTTCGCGTACGCTGGCTTCTGGTGGGCTCCATGATCGCCGGCACAGCAATTCTGACACCCATTTTCCGTGCCCTGGGCTCCTATGAACCTGTCTGGGCCGACGCCTGGATTTTCATGGGCTCCCTGCTTGCCACCTACGGCATGGCCAAGGGCTGGGTTGAATTCTGGCTCATCTGGGTGGCCGTGGACCTGGTGGGTGTTCCGCTGTTGTTCAGTGCCGGCTACTACGCCACCGCCTTTATGTACATCTTCTACGGCGCCTTCACACTGGTCGGCTTCTTTGTCTGGTGGAGGGTGCGGCACAACCAGGACATGCAGGACCGCCTGGTGTTTGTTGACACCACATTTCCTGACATCACAGTGAGTAATCGAGAGGTTGGATCATGAATCTGAGCAGCTTGTTCCCGGAGCACCCCGGCGTGGAGCCGGAGCACTTCAGCGACGCTGAGATCCTTGGCATGGAAACGGCCCTCTCGGCTGCCAGGCAAGGTGTGCGCGGCGCCAACCCCCTGGTGGGCGCGGTCATCATCGACGCCGACGGCACCTTCCTGGCCATCGGCTTCCATCGCGGCGCCGGCCTGCCCCATGCCGAAACCGATGTCATCAACCGCCTCCTCGGCACCGGTGTCAAGCGGGACCTCTCCGCAGCCACGCTGATAGTCACGCTGGAACCCTGCAACCATGTTGGACTCACCGGACCCTGCACCCAGGCCATTCTGGACGCCGGGATCGGCAACGTTGTCTTCGCCGTGAGGGACCCGCACCTGCCCGCAGCCGGCGGTGCCGAAATCCTGCACAATGAAGGCATCAACGTCCGGATGGGCCTCATGGCCGCCGAAGCTGAAGACCTCAACCGGCAATGGTTTGTGGCCGTGCGGGAGAACCGGCCGTTCATCACGGCCCGGCTGGCCCAGACCGTGGACGGGCGGATCGCCGCCGTCGACGGCACCAGCCAGTGGATCACCTCCATGGAATCACGCCAGGACTCGCACGAGCTGCGGGCCCGGGTCGATGCGATCGTTGTGGGAACCGGCACAGTCATCGCGGACAACCCCCGGCTCACCGCACGTGCGGCCAACGGCAGCAACTCTGCGAAGCAGCCGCTGCGCGTGGTCATGGGTCTGCGTGACATCCCCGAGGATGCCGCAGTCAAGGGCTCCTCGGCCACGCCCAGCAGCCCGGACCGCCTGGGGAACGATGACTTTCTGGCCCTGCGCACCCACGACCCCGCCGCCGTCGTCCGTGAATTGCAGGGACGCGGCGTGGGGCACCTCATGATCGAGGGCGGGGCAACCATCAACGCAGCGTTTCTGGCACAGGGCCTGGTCGACGAACTGGTCGTGTACCTGGCCCCAACCTTGCTGGGCGCGGGCATCCCGGCCCTGACCGACCTGGGCATCAACACGCTCGGGCAGGCCCAACGGTGGGAATGGGACGCCACCACCACCGGCCCGGTGGAACTTTTGGGGCCGGACCTGAAATTGACACTCATGCCGGCCAAAGCCGCCGCGCAGGAAGCGAAGTAGCCATGTTTACCGGAATTGTTGAAGCCCGCGGCACGGTGCTGCGCCTCGACGCGCAACCGCTCAGCGACAGTGCGCGGCTGACCCTGCAGGCGGGAAATGTCCTGGACGGGATGGAACTGGGCGGCTCGATCGCCGTCAACGGAGTCTGCCTGACGGCAGTCCGGCTCGACGGCGGATCCGTTGAGCTAGACGTCATGGGCGAGACCCTGCTGCGCACCACCACAGGAGCCCTGGCCTCCGGGGACACCGTCAACCTTGAACGCTGCGTCAGGGCGGACGGCCGCCTCGACGGACACGTCGTCCAGGGCCATGTGGACGGCGTGGGCACCCTCGTATCACGCGAAAACCAGGGCACGTGGGACACGCTGCGGTTCGCCGTGCCCCGTGAACTGTCGCGGTACATCGCGGAAAAGGGGTCGATCGCCGTTGACGGCGTCTCCCTGACCGTTACCGCCGTCAGCCCCGCCGCGGACGCCGGGCAGTGGTTTGAGGTGGGGCTGATTCCCGTCACCCTGGCCGCAACGGGACTCGGCGGCAAGCCTGCAGGCGGCTCCGTGAACCTGGAGGTCGACGTCCTGGCCAAATACGCACAGCGCCTGTTGGAATTCAGCACCGGAAAGGGAGCGCAC
>JBBSQT010000150.1:0-5533 GCA_038243775.1 Actinomycetales bacterium
CGGCCACCAGATACCTCAGCAGGGGGGCGGCGAGTTCATGCGCCCGGAGGCGCTTGTAGGCGCCGCCGGCCCTCGCCGTGGGAAGGCGTTTGGCGGCCATGACCACGGCCGTGGTCTCGGGGTTGGCGGTGTGAGGCTCAGCCCTGTCGGCGGGCACGGGCATCTCCTTCGACAATCCATTGGGCGAGCAGGGGCCTGCTGGTTTTGCCGCTGCCGGTCAGGGGAAGCTCCGCGAGTTCAAAATACTGCGTTGGCCGCTGGGCTGCCTGCAGCCTGGCAGCGTTGTGGCGCAACGTCCCCATAACAGCCGTGACGTCATCGGCTGTGCAGGGACGGGCAACGTGGAAACCGGCAACAACCCTCTGCCCCCGCAGCTCGTCGGGGATTCCGGCCACCACTACGTCACAGCGGTCGAATCCGTGTTGCAGGGCTTCTTCAACGGCGTGCGGGTACACGTTGTTGGCCGAGGTGAGGATCATGTCGCTGGCCCGGCCGGCCAGATGCAGGACACCTTGTGCATCGATGCTGCCGCGGTCGTGGACCGTGCACCAGCCGCCGTCCCCCAGTTCCGTGAAGGCGAGCCCGTCATCGCCCCAGGCGTAGCCGTCGCAGACGTAGGGACTTTTGACGCTGACAAGTCCCAGTTCTCCCGTGGCCAGCTCCTCGCCGGCCCGGTCCCGGATGCTCAGCCGCACGCCGGGAAAAGGCACCCCCACGCCGCCCTGCCCCACGCGATTCTGCCCCACGCGACCCTGCCCCTCGCCACCCTGCCCCACGCCGTCGCCGACAGGGCCCGCCTGCTGGGCATGGCAGGTCGGCCCCACTTGGGCGGCGGTGACAAAACCAAGTTCGGCCGCACCGTAGTATTGCTGGATGAAAGCGCGGGGAGCCCATCGGTGGGCCAGCGCGGCGACGCCCGACGAAAGTGATGAGCCGGCACAGACGATGTGTTCGAGCCCTTCCCCATCCATTCCGGTTGCCAAACCGCGCCGGACAATCAATTCCAGCACCGCAGGAACCAGCACGAGGCGGTTCACGGCGTGACGCGTCATGGCCTGCAGCGCGGCGTCGGGGCTGAACTGGGGCAGGGCCACGAACGTGCCACCGGCGTGCAGGGACTCACCCAGTGCGTACAGGTTCATGCTCGCGGCCAGCGGGCCCGGGGCCAGGGTGGTGGTTGCCCCCGTGACGGAGAAATACCGGGCGCTTTGCCCGAACGACTGCCGCCAGGACCCTGCACTGCGCACAAACGCCTTCGGGGTGCCGCTGGTGCCAGAGGAAAGTCCCAGCAGAAACGGTCGCTGCCCCGGACCTTGGCGTTCGTCCCAGATCCGGGCCAGCTGACACAGCCGCCGCTGCAGCGGTTCCGGCCATCCGGCGTCGAGCACCATGGCGGTATGCCCCTGCAGGGCGGCGGCACAGAACTGCACCACGAGGGACGTGCCGGGAACCTCGTTGATGATGGACAGCCCCGGACGGGCCGGCAGCGGGTGGTTTGCGGCGGCGGAGCGAAGCTGTGAATAGTTCAAGGCGTCCGTCCCCACAATCACGGCCGGGCGTTCGGGGTTCTGGGTGGCCCAATGGTTGAGCTGGTCGATGAAAGGCATTTCCTTCATTCTAATGGGGTCCGGTCAGTCAAGCCGGAGACAGGTTGACGAACAGTGAACCCTGGGTGCCAGGCTGCTGGAACGCTCCCACTACGGGCGAGCCGGCGGCCGTGCCTGGCAGCAGCTGCATCCCGGCAGTCCGGAAACGTACACGTGGCAACCGCAGGCTGGCGGCGCAATTGCATCGGCTGGATCACCATCTATGACCATGGCCAGGCTCCGTCAGGCGGTCAGGGAATTGACAGGACCAAGGGAGAATCCCCGGGTGACAGCCGGCAAAGCCTGAAGACACCGCCAAAACGCAGACGGCACGGTGGTGCCCGCTGCTGTGGCCCACTGGGTTACGGGGCGGGTCGCGTGTGGTGAAGGCGTCCGAGTGCGACGGCGGCGCCCACCGCAGCGACCCCGGTGAGCAGCACCCCGGCGAGGGCCAGATAGCTGGCCTTCCGGGAGGTTTGCGGGCGCAGGGCCCCCACATTTTCCAACGAGCCAAAGCCATGCTTGTCGCGGTTGTACAGGCCTTCCGCCAACAATTCGGCCAGGTGGACACCTTGCCGGCCGGCGCTGTCTCCTTGTTCTATTTGGGTCCGGCAGCTGAACCCGTCGGCCAGGATGACATCCTCCGGCTCGGAAGCGCGCAGTGCCGGGAACAGGACCCGCTCACCGCATGCCTCCGAGACCTCAAAGTGGCCCTTTTCAAAACCAAAGTTCCCGGCCAGGCCGCAACAGCCCGAATCCAGGACTTCGGGCTCGACGCCCATGCGGGTCAGCAGCGCCAGGTCCGGCTCGAACCCCATGACCGCGTGTTGATGGCAGTGGGTTTGGATCAGCGCGTGGCGTTCCAGCGACGGCGGCTCCCAGCCGGGGGTGTGCTCGTTGAGAAGTTCGGCCAGTGTGACGGTCTGTTTTTGCAGCCGCTGCACATCAGGGTCGTGCGGGAACAGCTCGGCTGCGTCGGAACGGAACACCGCCGTGCATGAGGGTTCAAGCCCCAGGACGAGCGTGCCCTCGCGCAGGTAGGGCGAGAGCACGTGGACGGTGCGTTGGAGGACCTTCTTGGCAATGTCGAGCTGGCCGGTGGAAATCCAGGTCAGCCCGCAGCAAACAGGTTCCTGTGGGACCAGCACCCGCCAGCCGGCGTCCTCAAGGACCTCCACGGCTGCCTGGGCCACGTGCGGGTGGAAGGAGTTGCTGAAGGTGTCAGGCCACAGCACCACGGAGCCCCGCTCCCCGCTCCCCCGCGGCCCGCGTTCCAGATACCAGCCCTGAAATGTCTGTGTCGCGAACTGTGGGACCTCGCGTTGCGGCGCTGCACCCGCTGCCAGCAACGCCACCGTGGATAGGCCCGGGGCCTGGGTGAGGGCGTTGACCAGGCGTGGAACCCTGCTGGCCAGGTTCGCCCAGAGCGGGAGCCAGCCCATCGAGTAGTGCGCCAGCGGACGCAGCCGGCCGGCGTAGTGGTGGCTGAGAAATTCGGCCTTGTAGGTGGCCATGTCCACGTTGACGGGACAGTCCTTTTTGCACCCCTTGCAGGAAAGGCACAAATCCAGCGCGCCCAGAACTTCCTTCGAGCGCCAACCGTCCTGGATGGGCGAGTCGGGATGGCCCTGCAGCATCTCAAACAGCATTCGGGCCCGGCCGCGGGTGGAATCCACTTCTTCCCGTGTCACCATGTACGACGGACACATCACCCCGCCCTCGTGTCTGCGGCATATTCCCACGCCCACGCAGCGCAGCACCGCGGCGTCGAAACTGCCGCCGTCGGAGGGAAAGGCGAAATGCGTGGCCAGTTGGGCCGGCTGGTAGTTGGTGCCCAGCCGCAGGTTCTCGTCCAATCGGTAGGGCGCGGCCAGTTTTCCCGGATTCATCCGGTTCTGCGGATCAAAGACGGCCTTGAATTGTGCGAATGCCTTGATCAGTTCCGGGCTGTACATGATGGGCAGCAGTTCGGCCCTGGACTGCCCGTCGCCGTGCTCGCCGGAGAGTGAACCGCCCAGGGAGACAACCAGCCGGGCGGCCCGCTCCATGAACTTACGGAAGTTCTCCACACCCGCGGCTGTGACCAGGTCAAAGGGGATCCGGGTGTGAACACAGCCCTGGCCATAGTGTCCATACAGGGAAGCGGCCTCGTAACCAAACTCCGCATACAGCTTCTCCAATGCCCGCAGGTAGTCGCCGATCTTCTCCGGCGACACCGCGGAATCTTCCCAACCGGACCACATGTTCGCCAGGCCGGGCACTTGTGCTGTCGCGCCCAGGGCCGCCTCGCGGACCTGCCAGAGCTGCCTCTGCTCGGTCTCGTCATCACACTCCGTAACGGAGGGGCGCGAAGGGAAGCCGTGGGCCGCCTGGGCAAAAGCATGGGCGGCATCGGCGGCTTGCCCCGCGGTGTCCGCACCGAATTGGACCAGCAACCACGCACCCTGGCCGTCGGGAAGCCGGTCAATCGCCTCTAGGTTGAGTCCTTTGGCCTGCTGATACCTGATCACTTTCGTGTCGAAGCCCTCCAAGGCGATGGGTTGGTGCTCCAGAACCAAAGGGACGTCGTCGCCGCTGCTGCCGGCGTCCGGGTATCCCAGCAGGACCACGGCCTTGGCACGAACAACGGGCATGAGCTGCAGTTTTGCCCGCAGCACCAGGACACAGGTGCTCTCCGAACCCACCAATGCCCGGGCCACGTTGAAATTGTTTTCCGGCAACAATGAGTCAAGGTTGTAGCCGGAGACCCGACGCGGAATGTGCGGGTATTCGGAGCGGACGTTGTCCGCGTAGTCGTCGCGCAGCGTTCGCAGCTGCCGGTAGATGGCCGCCTGCCGTCCACCGCTGCGTACAATGTCCACATACTGCTGATCGCTGGTCTCCCCGACCGTCAACCGCGTTCCGTCCGGCAACATCACCTCCAGCGCGAGCGTGTTGTCAACTGTTTTGCCCGTCCGCTGGGCCGTGGCACCGCAGGAATTATTGCCGATCATCCCGCCCAGTGTGCAGTGGTTGTGGGTGGCCGGCTGCGGACCGAATTCCAGGCCGTGCACCGCAAGCTGCGCGTTCAACTCGTCAAGGACAATTCCCGGTTCCACCCAGCAGCTGCGCTCCTGCACATCCACGGAAATCAGGGCGGTGCAGTACTTGGAGAAATCGATGACGACCGCAGCATTGGCGCATTGTCCTGCCAGGCTCGTCCCGCCTCCCCTGGCGAGCACCGCCGCGTGATGCTCGCGGCACGACAGCATCACTGCCGCTGCCGCCTCCACTGTCCGTGGCACCACAACACCGACGGGGATCTGGCGGTAGTTGGACGCGTCCGTGGAATATGCGGCCCGGGAACCGGCATCGAATCGGATCTCCCCGTCCACCCCGGCCAGCAATGCCCGTTCCAAAGCATCCACGTCCAAGTCAGGCGTGGGATGGGCAGGATCCGCAGGCCGCACTACAGGATCCGGCAGGTCGATGTGCGTCATGATTTTCCGTCCACGTGTTTGGTTTTGCGCCGGAGCCAACCGATGCCCCCAACAGCCGCGAACAAACCCGCTCCTATGACCACGAACCATGGCCACGGAACCCCAGGCCGCTGCTGGCCGGGGGTTGTTGACTCGCCTCCCCGCGCAGTTGCAACCTGGTCCGGCGGGGCCAAGGCATGTTCATCCTGAAGCTCGATGAACGTCTCGCCGTCCTCTTCCGTATACATGATCAGCCCAGGCTTGCTCCCGTCCGGCTCAAGCCCACCGGAGGCCCCGTCGCCGGCCATTGGATCCATCGCGGTGCCACGGCGGTCCCAACTGACACGCACGCTGACCGACCCGTCCCCCAGCCTCTCGACCTGTGTGACCACGTCCTCCGGTGGGGCACCCATTGCCCGGACCCTGTCTTGATACGAACCCACCAACCCGCCCAAGGTCGCTTCAGTCCAATCTTCCGGGGAAATATGC
>JBBSQT010000151.1:0-5497 GCA_038243775.1 Actinomycetales bacterium
GCATGGAGGAACTCGACGTGGGTATCCTGCACGTCAATTCCGAATCAGCCGGCGCCGACCCGCACGTCCCCTTCGGCGGGGCCAAAAAAAGTGGCTACGGGCCCAAAGAGCAGGGGCAGAGCGCCAAGGAGTTCTATACCCACACCACCACCGTGTACCTGCGCGGCGGCCAGCCCCAGGCGTTGTAGCCGCGCCGTGAAAAACTACCTGGTCGGGCTCATCCCCGGGGACGGCATCGGCCCCGAGCTCATCGATTCCGCCGTCGCCGTCCTCAACGCCGCCGCCGCCACCGGCACTTTCACGCTCGATTTCCGGTGGGAGGACGGCGGCGCAGGAACGTACCTGCGCACCGGCAGCAATGTGGGCGCCGGGGCGCTGGAGCGCATCCGGACCATGTACCACGCCACCCTCAAGGGCCCGGCCGGGCTGCCGGATGTCCGGCTCCCGGACGGCACGGAGGCCGGGGTGATGGGCGGAGTCCTGCGCCGGCGGCTGGACGCCTACGCCAATATCCGCCCGGTCCGTGCCCCGGGCGCGGGGATCGACTATGTCCTGGTGCGAGAGAACATCGAGGGCCTGTACGCCTCGCGCGGCGCCGGCGTCGGGAACGACTGGGCGCACACGGACCAGTTGCTGGTCACCCGGCCGGGCACGGAGCGGATAGTCCGCAAGGCCTTCGAATTGGCCGCGGTGCGAACAGGGGCCCCGGCCGACGGCGTCCGCCGCGTCACATGCGTGGACAAAAGCAACGTGCTGCGCAGCTATGCCCTCTTCCGCCGGATCTTCACGGAGATCGCAGCGGAGCATCCCGATATTGAGGCCTCCTTCATGCGGACGCGGCCGCCTACCAGCTGATCATTTGCCCGGGCCGCTTTGACGTGCTGGTCACGGAGAACTTCATCGGCGACATCCTCTCCGACGTCGGGGCCGCCACCGCAGGCGGGCTGGGCATGTGCCCGGCCGCCAACATCGGAGCCTCCGCCGCGTATTTCGAGCCGGCCCACGGCAGCGCCCCGGCCCTGACCGGCACCGACTCCGCCAATCCCACGGCCCAGATCCTGGCCGCTGCGATGCTGCTGGAGTTTCTTGGTGAGCACACCGGCGCGCAGGCCATCCGCACAGCCGTTGACGCCGTGATTCCTTCCGCCAAACACGGCGCTGGAGGAGACCTGTCCCCCACAGGCAGCCTGCAACACCTCACCGGGCAGCTCTGCCAGCACATTTCACGCCACCACGCATCCGCGGCGCCCCGTTAGCGGACCCGACACGACAGAAGAAACCACCAGGGAAGCACACCCCGGCAGCACACAGATCCTTGACATCGGCGCCGCGCAGCTGCGCATGCGCACCGGCAAGATGGTCCCATCCGAGAAACTGGAGTCCGGCCACGCAGCAGCCGCCCGTGCCCGGCTTCGGTTCAGCACCGGACTTGATGCCGTGGCGCAGTCCGTGGACTTCGTCATTGAGGCGGGCACCGAGCGGCTGGATCTCAAGCGGGAAATCTTTTCCGCCCTGGGCCGGCTCGCGCCCGCACACGCCATCCTGGCCGCCAACTCCTCCACGCCCGGCCCGTCCAAGGTCGCCGCGGCCAGCGGGCGGCCGGACCGGGTGTGCAACATGCACTTCTTCAACCCGGCCCTGGTCATGGAATGCGTTGGGGTGGTCCGGCACACCGGGGCCTTTCAGGCGACGGTGGACACCACCATGGCACTGGCCCGCAGCCTGGGCAAGTCACCGGTTTTGATCAACCGCGAGGTCCCCGGCTTCACCGCCAACCGGCTCATGGACACCGTGCAAAGGCAGGCCCTGGCCCTACCGGCCGCCGGTGTCGCCAGCAGTGAGGACATCGACGCCACCGCCAGGGACGCCCTCCGCCACCCCATGGGACCCTTTGAGCTCATGGACCCCGTGGGACTGGACGTCGTCGCAGACATCGCCCGTGCAACCCATGACGAAACCGGCGATTCTGCCGATGCCCCTAAGGACGCCGTCATGGCCCTTGTCAGGGACGGAAAGCCGGGCCGCCGGCCGGGCCCCACCCGGCCCGGCCCCACCCGGCCCGGCGCCCGATCGCCCGCCCGCGCAGGCCGCGCGCGACTCCGCGTCCCGTGCCGCGATCTTCGCCGCTGTGGCCCGCCCAATCCGCACCGCGCCATCCACATGCTGGTACCCCTCCGCCGCAAGGTCCGAGGACGCCCAGTAGATCGGGCCAACCGGCGTGAGCTGGTGGGCGCCGTACCGGTGCAGACCCCCCAGGTCGTAACTCGCGCCGTAGGCGCCCCTCGTCCATTCCTCGGAGCCCCAATCCGACTCGCAATACACCGCCGGTTCCAGCGCCTTCGCACCGAGTGAGGTTGCAAAGTCCGCCAGGATCACCCTGCGGCGTTCATCCGCGTCCAACTCAAAGGCGGCATCCGCCTTCTCATCTGGCACAAAAGCCACCAGGGTTCCGCGGGTGTCCCCGTGGTTGGTGTTGTCGTAGATCTCCTGCACCAGCAGGTTGGGGCTGAAGCAGGTGCCCGAGAGCCCCTCCTCGCGCCAAAACGGGGTCTCGTACACGGCATGGACCTTGATGACCAGGCCAAGTGACTGGTGCTGGTGCATTTGGTGCTGGCGGCGCGGCAGCGGCGGGTTGAAACTCACCCGTGAATACAGGTTGGGCGGCACGGCCATCACGGCATACCGGGCGTTGACAGTCACACGGTCGGACACCGCGGACACCGCATTGTCCGTCCAGTTCAAGGTGCGCACGGGCGAGTCAAGCACGACGTCGGAACCCAGTTGGGCGGCGATTGCCAAGGACACGTTTTGCATCCCGCCGACAACCCTCTTGTCCAGCAGCAGGTCCTCATCCACCAGGTTGGAGAAAGAGCCGGCCGACGCCGCCATCAGGACGGCCTGCAGCACGGAAAAGGCGTGGGAGGGCTTGGTCAGCATGCCTCCGGCCAGGAAGTGCCCAATGTTGGCGCAAGCCTCCTCGTCGTCGCTGGTCTGGCTCATCCATTCGCGCAAGGAGATGGTGTCCAGCTCCCGGGCACGCGGATGGGCCCACGGCTCGCCGGCGCCAATTTCTGCCGCCAGGGCGTCGAGGATGCCGATCATGCGCTCCATTTCCGCGCCCGTCTTTGCAGAGACCGGGAACATGTCACCGACGTAGAGGCTGCGTGTGCCGTCAGGGGCCACATAGACCGACTTTCCCTCGCGGTAGCGGCTGAACATTTCCAGCCCCAGTTCCCCCACGAGTTCCTGCAGGGCTTCTTGGTCCGGTGAAATCCACTGCCCGCCGATTTCCAGCATGGCACCGTCGATGGTGTTGGTCCACGTACGCCCGCCCACGCGGTCGCGGGCTTCCAGCACGGCCACGGACAGCCCGGCCGCCCTCAGGTCCCTGGCAGCGTTCAGGCCGGCGGTGCCAGCTCCAACAATGACGACGTCGCGTTCAATGATTTCCATGGTTATCTTCCTTCAGTGCGAAACTCGGTGGTGTAGTTGGCGTGGGTGTAGCAGGGTGTGTCAGGGAATCCGGTCCGGCTCGGCCGCCGCGCCCTGGCTGACCAGAGTTTCCGCGACGCCCGCGCCGTCGGAGGTGCCGCTGTTGTACCCGCCGTCGGGGGTCTCTTCCAGGGCAAAGTCGCCGATCTTGCGGCGGAAGCCCTTGGTCAAGAAAGCGAGATAGATGATGCCAAGGCCCAGCCACACGCCGCCGGCAATCAACGCGTCGGCGTGCAGGAAGACCCACAGCACACTTGTCAGACCGGCTCCCAGCAGCGGCAGGACGATGTAGGAGAAGATGTCCCTGCCAGTCTTGTAGCGCTTTTGCCGGAACACGAAATAGGCGATGACGGAGAGGTTGACGAAGGTGAAGGCGATCAGTGCGCCGAAGTTGATCAGGGAGGAGATCAACTCGAGCGAGGGCGTGATGGCCAGCAGTGAAACGGCACCCACCACAACCACGGTAAATGTGGGTGTGTGGAAGCGGGGGTGGACGTAAGAGAACAGGCGCTGCGGGCGCATCACACCGTTGCGCCCCATGACCAGGAGCAGCCGCGAGACGCTGGCGTGTGATGCCAGCCCGGAGGCCACCGTGGCCGCGAATGCTGCGGCCACGAAAACGAGCTGGAAGACTTGGCCGCCCACATAGAGGGCCATTTCCGGCAGGGTGTCGTCGGTAACCTGGAAGTTGTCCACGTTGGGGAACACGGACTGGCCAAACCAGCCGGCAATGAAGAAGATGGCGCCGCCAATGACCAGTGTCAGCAGGATGGCCCGCGGCATGGTCTTTTGATCCTTGGCTTCCTCGGTGTACATGGTGATCGCGTCGAAACCGATGAACGAGAAGCAGACCACCGTGGCCCCGGTCAACACCGCCGCCGGCTCCACGCCCTGATGGAACAGCGGCTCCAGTGTGAAGATGGTGCCCTGCCCCATGCCCTCGGAGAGCCTCATGGCGGCCAGCACAACGAAAACCAGAATCATGGTGATCTCAAAGACGACCAGGATCGAATTCAGCCTCGACGTCGATGTCATGCTCCACAGGTTGATCCCGGTAATCACAGCCACGTAGAGGACCACCCAGATCCATCCCGGCACGTCGGGGACCATGGCCTCCATGTAAATGCGGATGATCAGGGCGTTCACCATGGGCAGGAGCAGGTAGTCCAGCAGGGCGGACCACCCGACTAGGAAGCCCAGCCCCGGGTGCATGGTTTCACGGGTGTACGTGTAGGACGAGCCGGCGCTGGGAAAGACCCGCACCATTTTCCCGTAGCTGATGGCGGTGAAGGCCATGACCACCATGGCCACCAAGTAGGCCAGCGGGACCACGCCGTCGGTCTGGATGGAGACAATGCCGAAGGTGTCAAATACGACCGTGGGCGTCATATAGCCGAGCCCCAGCCCGACAATGGCCCACAGGCCCAGGGAGCGTTTCAGGTTGCTTCGTTGTTGCGCCATGGCAGCTTCGCTTTCAGTAGGATCACGGGTGTCGGGACATTGGCCGAGCCCGGGTTTAGCGGTGTGCGGCCGGGGTTTCCGCCGGGCCGTCAGCCTGGTCCGCTGCGGGCCGGCCGGCCCGCAGCTTTCGGGCTACCTCGATGGCGTCGCCTGAGGGTGCTGTGGAGCGCCTGTCCGGCTTAGCCGCCAACAGGTACAGCAGGCCCGAACCGGCAACGACAGCCAGCCCGATCAGGACCGTCCAGTCACTGGCCACCACCCCGGTATTCCCTGGCCAGGCCAGCAGCACCATGGCCAAAACCCCATAGGCCAGGGCTGCGACGTTCACGGCGAACCCCAACCGGCCCAGGCTGAACGGTCCGGCCGGGCGCCACCCCTTCATCCGCTGGCGCAGGGAGGCCAGGACGACGGATTGGAAGGCCAGGTAAATGCCGAGCACGGCAAAGGACGTGATTTGTGTCAGGAGGGTGTCCGGTCCCGCGTAAATGACCAGGCACAGCGTCAACGGGATGCTGCAGGCGAGAATCAACGCGTTCACCGGAAC
>JBBSQT010000152.1:0-5491 GCA_038243775.1 Actinomycetales bacterium
GCCGGCCGCGGCTCCTTGCCGCCGGACGCCAGCACCTTCTCCAGCATGGCGTCCACCTCTTCGCGGCTGTTTCTGCTGAGCGCCGTCTGGACTTGGACGGCCGTGGCCGGGTCAACGATGGGCTTGTCCGTATACGTGGCAAAGAATTCGTGCGTCAGCACCATCAGGAAGATGTTTTCGTCGACCGCAACGCAGGCAGCCAACTCATTCGTGAAGTTTGGTTCAATGCGCCAGCCGAGCGCTTCAAAGAAGGCCTTCGAGCGGTCAAGGTCGGTGGTGGGAAGGTTGATGAATACTTGGGTTGACATGGCTTCTCCCTAGGTCAGGAACCAATCGTTTCCCCTCACGGTTCCACCGTCAATGGGTGCACGCACAACGGAGGCGGGTGCGCGGCGGATCAGATGCTGTAGCGCTCGTCCTCGTGGTCGCCGGGGTGGTCCTTGACCAGTCCGGCGGCCAGGGTGTTTCCGTCCTGCGGATCGATCACCAGGAATGCACCGGTGCGGCGGTGCAGCGCATACGTCTCAATGGGCAGCGGCGACGCGAGGCGGATCTGGGCCGTGCCAATGTCATTCAGTTCCAGTCCGGAGGCAGGTTCATAATCGAACGAGTCAAGGTCCAACTTGCCCGTGACAGCGCGGACCAGGCCTTGAACCGTCTTGCTGCCGTGCTTGATCAGCACCTTCGAGCCCACGCGCAGCGGCTTCGTGGACAGCCAGCACAGCTCGGCGTACAGGTCCTGGCTGACTTCCCCAAACGTGCCGGTGGCGGCGATGACGTCGCCGCGGGCAATGTCGATCTCCTCGCTCAGGCGCAGCGACACCGACTGCGGAGCCACCGCCGTCTGAAGCGAACGGCCGGCAAAATCGATGCCAACCACTGTGGCAGTCCGTCCCGACGGCAGGACTGTAATCGACTCCCCCACAGACACCGTCCCAGACGACACTTGCCCCGCATAGGCGCGGTAATCGCGGAAGGAGGCTCCGGCGTCGGCCGCAAGGGCCAGCTCCGGGGCGAGGGCACCCTGCGGGCGGATGACCAGCTGGACGGGGAAGCGGAACGGCTCCAGCCCGCGCTCCAGCTCGTCGGTGGTAGGCAGGGATTCCAGGATGTCCAGCAGCGTGGCGCCGGGGTACCAAGGCGTGTGGGCGGAGCGTTCCACCACGTTGTCGCCCTCCAGTGCGGACACCGGAACCACCAGAACGCCGGGCAGGCCGATGCTCGCGGCGACCTCCTGAACCTCGGCCTCAATGGCACGGAAAACGTCCTCGCTGAAGCCCACGAGGTCGATCTTGTTCACCGCGACCAGCACGTTGGGCACCCGCAATAGGCGCAGCACGGACAGGTGCCGGCGCGTCTGCTCCAGGACCCCCTTGCGCGCATCGATGAGCACGACGACGGCATCCGCAGTGGACGCACCCGTCACCGTGTTCTTGGTGTACTGGATGTGCCCGGGGCAATCGGCCAGGATGAAGCTGCGCCGGTCCGTGGCGAAGTAGCGGTAGGCGACGTCGATGGTGATGCCCTGCTCGCGCTCGGCACGCAGGCCGTCCGTGAGCAGCGCCAGGTCGATCCTTTGGGTGCTGCCGTTTTCACCGCCGAAGCCGCGGTCCGCGGAGGTTCGGGTCACGGCGTCGAGCGTGTCGGCCAGGATGGCCTTGGAGTCGTGGAGCAGCCGGCCCACCAGGGTGGACTTGCCGTCATCGACGGAGCCGGCCGTGGCAAAACGGAAAAGACTGCCCAGGCGCGTTTCGGTGATCGTTGTGCTCATTAGAAGTAGCCGTCTTTCTTGCGGTCTTCCATGGCTGCCTCGGAGATCCGGTCATCGGCCCGGGTGGCGCCACGTTCGGTCAGGGTTGAGGCGGCAACTTCACGCACCACGTCGTGGACTGTCGCGGCATTGGAGGCCACGGCGCCGGTGCAGGACATGTCCCCCACCGTGCGGTAGCGGACCTGCTTGAGGACCACGTCCTCGCCGGAGCGCGGCTGTGACACCTCGCCCACCGCACGCCACATGCCGTCTCGTTCAAAGACGTCACGTTCGTGGGCGTAGTACAGGTGCGGCAGCTCAATGTTTTCCCGGGCGATGTAGCGCCACACGTCAAGTTCGGTCCAGTTGCTGATGGGGAAGGCACGCACATGCTGGCCCACGGTGTGGCGGCCGTTGTACAGGTTCCACAATTCGGGGCGCTGGTTGCGCGGGTCCCACTGGCCGAACTCGTCGCGCAGGGACAGGATGCGTTCCTTGGCGCGCGCCTTGTCCTCGTCGCGGCGGCCGCCGCCAAAGACGACGTCGAACTTGTTTTTGGAGATGGCGTCCAACAACGGCACGGTCTGCAGCGGGTTGCGGGTGCCGTCGGCACGCTCGGCCAGTTCACCGCTGTCAATGAATTCCTGCACGCTCCCCACTTCCAGGCGCAGGCCCAGGCGTTCCACCGTGCGGTCGCGGAACTCGATGACCTCAGGGAAGTTGTGGCCGGTGTCCACGTGCAGGACGGGGAAAGGAACCCTGGCCGGCCAGAAGGCCTTCGTGGCCAGGTGCAGCATCAGGACCGAGTCCTTGCCGCCGGAGAACAGCAGCGCCGGGCGCTCAAACTCGGCCACGACCTCGCGGATGATGTGGATGGCCTCGGATTCCAGCAGGTCCAGGGAGTTCAGCTCGGCGGGCCCGGAGGTCTCGGCGGGCCAGGGGGTCTCGACAGGCCCGCTCAGCGACGACGGATTGACCAGCGCCTGCGGCTCGATTAGCTCTTGCTCTGTGGTTTGGGTGCTCATGTGTGTAGTCCGCATTCTGTCTTGGAGGTTCCGGCCCAGCGCCCGCTCCTGGGGTCGGCGCCGGGGGCCACTTTCATGGTGCAGGGCGCGCAGCCGATGGACGGGTAGCCCTGGCTGAGCAGGGGGTTCACGGGCAGAAGGTTGTCGCCGGAGTACGCAACCAATTCTTCGTACGTCCAGGTGGCGACGGGGTTGACCTTGACCAGGCCGTTCTTCTCATCCCAACTAACCAGCGGCGTGCTGGTCCGCGTCGGCGCCTCGTCGCGACGTACGCCGGTAAACCACAGCTCATACCCCTGCAGGGAGCGATGCAGCGGTTCCACTTTCCGCAGCGCACAGCACTGGGCGGGGTCGCGGGCAAACAGGTCCTTGCCGTAGCTGGCGTCCTGCCCGGCCACGCTCTGGCGCGGCAGCACGTCAACGACGTTCACCCGCAAGCTTTCCGCCACCTCATTGCGTGTGGCGTACGTTTCCGGGAAGTGGTAACCGGTGTCCAGGAACAGCACGTCGACGCCGGGCAGCCGGTCCGCAACCAAGGCCGGCAAAACGGCGTCGGCCATGGAACAGGCGACGGCGGCCGCTTGCGTCTGGAAGTTCCGCGCCACCCAGGCGATGACCTCTCCGGCTGACGCGTTCCAGTCCAGTTCCGCCTCACCGGATGCGGCGAGGGCCTGAAGCTCGGAAGGCGAGCGGAGCCGGATCGTGGTGCCCCCGGCGGTTTCGACCACCGGATTCGATTCGACCAGCGTTTTCGTCATGTCAGCAGCTCCTCATCGACGCGGTGGGCGAATTCTGCGAAAGTTTCCCCCTCCTGTCTGTGGGCCACGTAGCTGCGAATCACGCGCTCAACGTAGTCGGACAGGTCGTCAACGGCCACTTTCAGCCCGCGAACCGTGCGGCCCAGCCCTGCCTCCTCCCGGTCCCGGGAAGCCAGCCCGCCGCCGAGGTGGACCTGAAAACCGCCGGTTGTGCCGCCGTCGTCCGTGGGAACAACGATGCCCTTCAGGCCGATGTCGGCCGTCTGGATGCGGGCGCAGGAGTTGGGGCAGCCATTGATGTTCAAGGTGATGGGTGCGCCAAGGGGGCCGTCGTCGACCAGGTCGGCCAGGCGCTTTTCGAGCTCGCCGATGACGTGGATGGCGGTGTCCTTCGTGTTCACGATGGCCAGCTTGCAGAACTCGATGCCGGTGCAGGCCATGGTGTTGCGGCGGAAGATGGACGGGCGCGCCGACAGGCCGATGGCGTCAAGGCCGGCGACGACCGCATCAACGTCCGCGGAATCAATGTCCAGGGCCAGGATTTTCTGGTGCGGTGTGGTGCGCAGGCGGTGCGAACCATGTGATTCGAGCAGGTCTGCAAGGGCCACGAGGGTGTCCCCGGAGAGCCTCCCCACGTAGGGCGCGGAGCCGATGAAGAATTTGCCGTCCTTCTGTTCGTGCACGCCCACATGGTCGCCGAGGTCCTTGGCCTGGGGTGGCACGATTCCGTCGGGAAGCTTGCGTCCCAGGTATTCGTCCTCGAGGATTTGGCGGAATTTCTCCACACCCCAATCCGCGATGAGGAACTTCATGCGGGCCTTGTTGCGCATGCGGCGGTAGCCGTAGTCGCGGAAAATACTGGTGACGGCTTCCCAGACGGCCGGCCCGTCTTCCGGTGGCACAAAAACGCCGGCGCGCTGGGCCAGTCGGGGTGCCGTGGAGAGTCCGCCGCCAACCCACAGGTCGTAGCCGGGGCCCAGTTCGGGGTGGATCACGCCCACGAAGGAGACGTCGTTGATCTCATGCACCGTGTCCTGGTTGGGGTGGCCGGTGATGGAGGTCTTGTACTTGCGCGGCAGGTTGGAGAACTCCGGGTTTCCGATGAAGCGGCGGTTCAGTTCCTGGATGAACTCGGTGGGGTCAAGGATTTCCTCCTTGGCGATGCCCGCCACCGGCGAGCCGAGGATGACGCGGGGAACGTCGCCGCAGGCTTCCGTGGTGGACAGTCCCACCGCTTCGAGACGGCGCCAGATCTCGGGGACACTCTCCACTTCGACCCAGTGCAGCTGGATGTTCTGCCGGTTGGTCAGATCCGCTGATCCGCGGGCAAAGTCCCGGGAGATCTGGCCGATCACGCGCAGCTGCTCGGTGGTGAGCCTGCCGCCGTCGATCCGAACCCGCAGCATGAGGTAGCTGTCCTCAAGTTCGTGGGGCTCCAACAAGGCGGTCTTGCCGCCGTCGATCCCCTGCTTGCGCTGCGTGTACAGCCCCCACCAGCGGAAACGGCCGTGCAGGTCGTCGTCGCTGATGGAATCGAAGCCCTGCTTGGAGTAGATGGTCTCGATGCGGTGACGCACGGAGAGCCCGTCGTCGTCCTGCTTCCAGGCTTCCACCGGGTTCAGCGGGGCCTTGCCGTCCACCTTCCACTGCCCGTGCGGCTTGGCGGCGGGGCGCGGACGGGCGGTGCGGCCGGGTGTGGCGGGCGCCTCGGCAGGAACTGCTGCGGGAGCATTTTCAATGCCAGAGGTCTCTGCTCCGGCTAGAGCTGTCTGTGTCATGTCACGAGCGTAGGTCGGCCCCGGTGGAGCACCAATCACAAGTGAAACGCGGGTTCACCTTGGGCAATATTTCGTCACACCCACCAATTGTTCCCTGTGTGTGCATGGCGGCTGGCAACTCCACAAAACAGCCGGGCTTCCGGGTCGGCAGATGTTGTGCACCGCGCCGCCCCGCCACCC
>JBBSQT010000153.1:0-5472 GCA_038243775.1 Actinomycetales bacterium
GCGAAGCCAAGAACTTACCGTACTGGTCCCCTTGGGCTGTGGGGGCACGGTCAATGGTGCGTGAATCCTCAGCGTGGACCAGCATCAGAGCGTCATAGTTAGTGAGCTCCCGCATGTCCTCTTCCATCTCATCGGGATCCAGCGGCGGGAACTCGTCAACACCTGAATGCAGCAAGAAGCACTTGAAACCGAAAACGCCGTTGTCATGGAGCGGGCGCAGATCAGCCTTGTTGCCGGGGATGGCCCCGCCCCAGAAGCCCACGTCCACAAATGCTTGGTCCCGCGCAACGCTGCGCTTGAGATCCAGGGCGTCAACGTTGACGGTGGCGGGGATGGAATTCAGTGGCATGTCAATGATGGTGGTGACACCGCCGGCCGCCGCGGCACGGGTTGCGGAGGCAAAGCCTTCCCAGTCCGTGCGGCCGGGCTCGTTGACGTGCACGTGGCTGTCCACGAGGCCCGGAATGAGGGTCTCGTCATCAGCCAAGTCGATTTCCTTATGGCCGCGCAGCGCGTTGCCCAAGGGTTCCAACGCCATGACGACGCCGTTGCGGACACCCACTTCGCGGGCGGTGATGCCGGCGGTGGTGAGCACCCGCTTGCCGCGAATGACGAGATCGTAAAGATCTGTGGTCTCGTCAGTTCCTGCAGTGTTAGACATACGAGTTCTCCTCTTCCTTGCCGCGTGCGGCAAGCCTTGTGCCAATCGTGGCACCAATTTCAGTCAGCAGGGCGCCGGCATTCTTCATGCAATGTTCAGTGTCGGCGTTCAGGTCTGTCAAGGCGTAGCAGTGGCCGAAGCCGGCCGCGTTCAGGACCTCGGCGGACAGGGTGGTCCGTCCGCACACGGCCACCACGGGAATCCCGGCCGCGCGTGCCGCCGTGGCCACGCCCATGGGTGCCTTGCCGAACAGGCTTTGTTCATCCAGGCTGCCTTCGCCGGTGATGACCAGGTCCGCTGTGCCAATCTTATCGGCCAACCCTGTCAGCTCCAGGACCACGTCAATGCCGGGCCGGCGTTTGGCGGAGAGCACGGCGAGGGCTGCGTAGCCGGTGCCGCCTGCCGCCCCGGAGCCCGGGGCGTCAATGGCGTCAACTGCGGCGGTGCCCAGGGCGTTGGCCATGACACGGAAGTAACGTTCCAGCGCATTCTCCAGGTGCTCCACATGGGCCGCCGAGGCGCCCTTTTGCGGTGCGAAGACGGCCGCTGCACCGTCGGGGCCCAGCAGCGGGTTGTCCACATCGCTGGCGAGGGTGAACTGGACCCCGCCAAGACGCAGGTCCAGGCCGCCAAGTTCGATGTTGGTCACGGTGGCCAGGGCGCCTCCGCCGGGCGGCAGGTGCCGCCCGGCGGAGTCCTTGAAGGTGGCGCCGAGCGCGGCCAGCATGCCGGCCCCGCCGTCGGTGGTGGCGCTGCCGCCCACACCGAGCACAATCTCCGTGCAGCCGCGGTCCAGGGCGGCCTTCACCAGCTGGCCGGTGCCGAACGTGCTGGCATGCAGGGGCGCATGTTTGCCGTTCGGCAGGACGGCCAGCCCGGAGGCGGTGGCCATTTCAATCACGGCCACCGTGCCACGGACCGCGAAGTCGGCCTGGACGGATTCACCGGTGGGTCCTTGAACGCTCTCAATGACCCGGGTGAAACCGGAGGCCGTAACGGCGTCAATGGTGCCCTCGCCGCCGTCGGCCACCGGCATCAGGACAATGTCCATGCCGGGGTCGACTGAACGCAGGCCTTCGGCCAGGAACCGGGCAGCCTCAGGGGCGGAGACGGAACCCTTGAATTTGTCGGGGGCGAGGATGACGCGCATGGTTGCTCCCTAGTCCTGCAGGGCCAGGATGGCGGTGGGGGCGTCCGCGGCGTACTCGGCAATGTCCTCGATCTCGTTGACATTGTCCAGCTCGGTGCCCATGGAAATGTTGGTCACGCGCTCCAGGATGGCTTCAACAACCACGGGGACCTGGTGCTCTTCCATGAGGCGCTTGGCCTCGGCGAAGGCGGCAGCCATGTCCTCGGGGCGCTCCACGCGGATGGCCTTGCAACCCAGGCCTTCGGCGACCTTGAGGTGGTCAACACCGTAGCCGTTGGTCTCCGGGGAGTTGATGTTGTCGAACGCCAGGGAGACGTGGTAATCCATCTTGAACCCGCGCTGCGACTGGCGGATCAGGCCCAGGTAGGAGTTGTTGACTACGACGTGGATGTACGGCAGGTTGAACTGCGCGCCGACGGCCAATTCTTCAATCATGAACTGGAAATCGTAGTCACCGGAGAGGGCAACAACTGTCTGTCCCGGCTTGCCGCGGACAACGCCCAAGGCTGCAGGCAGGGTCCAACCCAAGGGGCCGGCCTGTCCGGCATTGATCCACTGGCGCGGGCCGAAGACGTGCAGCATCTGCGCGCCAGCAATCTGTGACAGGCCAATGGTGGAGACGTAGGTGGTGTCCGGGCCAAAGGCGGCATTCATTTCTTCGTAGACGCGCTGCGGCTTCATCGGCACGTTGTCGAAGTGGGTCTTGCGCTGCAGCGAGCCCTTGCGAGCCTGGCAGTCCTTGGCCCAGGTGCCGTAGTCCTTTACGCCCAGATCGTTCATGCGCTCGCGAGCGACCTCCAGCAATACCTCAAGGGCTGCGCCGGCGTCGGAGACGATGCCCAAATCCGGTGCGAACACGCGGCCAATCTGGGTGGGCTCAATGTCCACGTGGACGAACTTGCGGTTTCCGCGGTAGGTCTCAAGGCCACCTGTGTGGCGGTTGGCCCAGCGGTTGCCGATGCCGATGACGGTGTCAGATTCCAAGAACGTGGCGTTGCCGTAGCGGTGGGAAGTCTGCAGGCCCACCATGCCGGCGCTCAGCGGGTGGTCATCCGGGATGGTGCCCCAGCCCATGAGGGTGGAGATGACGGGAATGTTCAGCAGTTCGGCCAATTCGACCAGCTGTGCGGAGGCGTTGGCGTTGATGACGCCGCCACCGGCAACGATCAGCGGCTTCTCGCCGGCCAGCAGGATGTCCAGGGCCTTTTCAGCCTGCTTGCGCGTGGCAGCCGGCTTGTTCGGTACCAAGGGCTCGTAAGCGTCGATGTCGAACTCGATCTCGCCCATCTGCACATCGATCGGAAGGTCCAACAGGACCGGGCCGGGGCGCCCTGATCGCATGAGGTAGAACGCCTTCTGGAAGGCGCCGGGAACCTGGCCGGGCTCCTTGATGGTCATGGAGAGCTTGGTCAGGGGAGCCGCGATGGACTCAATGTCCACAGCCTGGAAGTCTTCCTTGTGCAACTTGGCAACGGGTGCCTGGCCGGTGATGCACAGCATGGGGATGGAATCGGCCTGGGCTGCGTACAGCCCGGTGATCATATCAGTGCCGGCGGGGCCGGAGGTGCCGGTGCAAACACCGATGTTGCCTTCGGCTGCACGGGAGTAACCGTCAGCCATGTGTGAAGCACCTTCCATGTGGCGTGCCAGGGTGTGGTTCAAACCACCGTGTGCGCGCATGGCGGAGTAGAACGGGTTGATGGCCGCTCCGGGGAGACCGAAGATCTCGGTGGCGCCTTCCTTTTCCAAAATCAAAACGGCTGCGTCTACGCTGCGCATTTTAGCCATGGTGTGCTCCTTCAAAAGTGTGGGTGTGCCCTGCGGGCAGTGTGTGTAGGGTTTTGGGTGGCTCCCCGCCGTGGCCTTGAAGTACGACGGCGGGGAGCCGGCTTTGGGGGTGTGGCGCGGCTTTGCGCTACTTGCGTCCGGAGGAGGCCAGTGCTGCCTTGAAGAGGCCCGAGTGGTCCAGTCCGCCGTCGCCCTGGGCGACCATGGAGGTGACGAGCTGGGCAACGGCGCTGCCGAGGGGGACGGTGACGCCTGCTTCGCGGGCTGCTGCGGTGACAATGCCGAGGTCCTTGTTGTGCAGGGCCAGGCGGAAGCCGGGGTCGAAGTTGCGGTCCAGCATCTTCTGGCCCTTCTGGTCCAGGACCTTGGAGCCGGCGAGGCCGCCGCCAAGGACCTTCAGTGCGGCGTCGGTGTCCACGCCGTAGGCCTCGAGGAAGACGACTGCTTCGGAGAGGGCCTGGATGTTCACGGCCACGATCAGCTGGTTGGCAGCCTTGACGGTCTGGCCTGAGCCGGAGGGGCCCACATGGACGATGGTCTTGCCGACAGCGTTCAGCACGTCCTGTGCGTCCGCGAAGTCCTTGGCGTCGCCGCCAACCATGATGGAGAGGACTCCGTCGATGGCGCCCTGCTCGCCGCCGGAAACCGGGGCGTCCAGGGGGCGGATGCCGGCTGCGGCGGCATCTTCGGAGAGGCGCTTGGCAACATCCGGGCGGATGGAGCTGGCGTCAACCCACAGGGTGCCCTTCTTGGCATTGGCGAAGACGCCGTCGGCGCCGGAGACAACAGCCTCAACGTCGGGGGAATCCGGGACCATGGTGATGACGACGTCGGCTTCCTTGACGGCGTCGGCGATGGACGTGGCGCCTTTGCCGCCGGCAGCGGCGAGCTTGTCGATGGCGCCCTGGCTGCGGTTGAAGCCGGTGACCGAATGGCCGGCCTTGACGAGGTTGACTGCCATGGGAAGGCCCATGATTCCGAGGCCGATTACTGCAACGTTGCTCATAATGTGTCCTTTAGCTTTGAAGTGTGGGGGGTGGGGAGTGAATTAGTTGGCCGGCTGGCGGATGGCCCAGCTGAAGGCTTCTTCTGCGGCGGCCTTGTATTCCAGGCCGATGGGTCCGTTGTAGCCGAGCTCGCGGCTGCGGGTGATCCATTCGCCCAGGGGGAGGGTTCCGGTGCCGGGTGCGCCGCGGCCGGGGTTGTCGGCGATCTGGATGTGGCCGAAGTCCTTGGCGTGGTTTTCAATCACGGCGGCCACGTCGTCGCCGTTGACGGCGAGGTGGTAGAAGTCCGCCAGAAGCTTGACGTTGTCCACGCCGGCTTCCTGGGTCTTGGCGATCACGGCCAGGACGTCCGCGGCGGTCTTCAGCGGGTAGGCCGGGGTGCCGGAGACGGGTTCCAGCAGCACGGTGCCGCCAATCCGGGCCACGCCCTGGGCTGCTGCGACAAGGTTCTTCACCGCGAGCTCATCCTGCTGCTCGGGAGTGAATTCCTCCAGCCGGTTGCCGTAGAGGGCGTTGAAGGCCTTCGTGCCCAGGCGCTCACCGATGCCAACAACAACGTCGATGTTGTCCTTGAACTCGGAGCAGCGGCCCTTCCAGGAAACCAGTCCGCGGTCCCCGGCAGGCATGTTGCCGGCGTTGAAGTTCAGGCCGGTCAGCTGGACGCCTGCGTCGGTGATGGCGTTTTCAAAAGCCGCAACATCGGCATCTGCCGGGACGGAGGAGTCAAACGGCCACCAGAACTCGACAGCATCAAATCCGGCGGCCTTCGCGGCGGCCGGTCGTTCCAGAAGAGGGAGCTCCGTCAAAAGAATGGAGCAGTTCACTGTGTACGTCATCGTAGGTCCTTCCAAGGAATCGAGGATTCC
>JBBSQT010000154.1:0-5472 GCA_038243775.1 Actinomycetales bacterium
ATCGCCGGCTCATTGACTCGATGCTGGGTGTTTTGGCCCCGGAACGGCCCTTTCTGGGCAAGAACTACGCCCGCCGCCACGGCTTTCTGGCCGCTCCTGACCGGGTGCGGATGCGGTTTCTGGACCCCGCGCAGGCGCTGGTACCCGGCATGGACGATGTCGAGGTGACGGCCGCTGCTTTCGCCCGCCTCGCCCTTGACGTTGACCGGATTCTCACCACCGAGAACCTGGTGAACTTCCTGGCGCTGCCGCCCATGCCGCGCACCTTGGCAGTGTTTGGCGGCGGCTACGGGTTCGAGGGCCTCCGGGATGCCGGGTGGCTCGGAGACAGGCAAATTCTGTACTGGGGCGACATCGACACCCACGGCTTCCATATTCTGGACCAGCTGCGTTCCCACCATCCGCACGTGCACAGCATCCTGATGGACGAACAAACCCTGCTGGCCCACCGCGACTTTTGGGGCCGCGAAGACACGCCCACCCATGCCCAATTGACGCGCCTGAGCCCCGCCGAAAACACCTTGTACACGGCCCTGCAAACCGGGACCTTCCAGCCGCAACTGCGCTTGGAACAAGAACTGCTCCGGTGGGACTGGGTCCTGGGGCAGCTGCCCTGAGCCAGCCGCCGTCGTGCCTACCGGGCGGACTTGGCGAAGATCTGGACCACGGACGGCCGGGGGCCGCTGACCTGCCCGGGCGCCGGCGTCGCACCCGGCGCCACATAGTCGGGGAACATGGAGTGTGGCACCCCGTAGTCCCCGTCTTCGCCCGGGTGCTGAACCGCAACGTAGACCATGGACTCGTCGTCATGGATGAGCGGGCCGCAGGTTTCAGCCCCGCGCGGCATGGAGGCGAACTGCTGCACATTGCCGCGGTTTCCGCCCTCCAAACCCACTTTGAACAACCCGTCGTTGTACCCAATCGCAGATGGCGCACCATCGGTGGATATCCACAGGTTCCCTGCAGTGTCAAAGGCCAAATTGTCGGGACACGAAATGGGGCTGACCTTCTCAAGCGGGAATCCACTGAAGTAAGCCGTGCTGTTTTTGGCGGGGTCACCGCACAGCAGCAGAATGTTCCAGTTGAAAGCCGTCGCTGTCGAGTCGGCGCCCTTTTCCGTTATTTCGATCACGTGCCCGTCTCGATTCTCGATGCGCGGGTTTGCTTCGTCAGCCTTGGCCCCCTTCTCCAGGCCGCGCTTGGTGTTGTTGGTGCACGCAACATAGACCTTGCCGGTTTTCAGGCTGGGCTCCACATCCTCGCAGCGGTCCATCTTGGTTGCGCCGGCAATGTCTGCGGCCAGCCGGGTGTACACCAAGACTTGTTCCACACTCATGCCCTCAATGACGCTCTTGCCGCCAACCACCAGCGGCAGCCATGCCCCGTCGCCGTCAAAGCCGCCGTCGGTCGGCACCTTGCCCGAGCCGTCCACCTCGCTTTCGGAGCTTCCGGTGAATTGTGCAACATACAAATCCCCTTGGGAAAGCAGGGTCATGTTGTGGGCCTTGTCGCCCTCCTTGTACTTGTTCTTGGAAACAAACTTGTACAAGTAGTCAAAGCGTTCGTCGTCGCCTGAATACGCCACCACCTTGCCGCTGGACGCGACGATGACGTTGGCTCCCTCGTGCTTGAAGCGGCCCATGCTGCTGTGTTTCCTGGGCACGGAGGCTGGGTCTTCCGGATCAATCTCAACAATGTAACCAAACCGGTTCGGCTCGTTTCGGTAGCCGGCACCACGCGCGTCGAACCGCGGATCGTCGCGTTCCCAACGCAGGGATGTTTTTTTGTCCGACAACCCGTAGCGGCGGTCCTCCGTCGACGTCCCCTGTGTGCGGAAGAAGCCGTTGAAGTTTTCTTCACCGGAAAGGATGGTGCCCCACGGCGTTGTGCCGCCGGCGCAGTTTCCGAGCGTGCCCAGCACAAAGCGGCCTTGCGGATCAGCAGCTGTCTTTACCAGGTCCGAGCCGGCCACCGGTCCTGTCAGCTCAAACTTGGTGTCCAGGGTAACGCGCCTATTCAGTTTTCCGCCTCGCACATAGCTCCACGGAGCGCCTTTCTTCTCGCGTTCCAGCTCCACCACGCTCATGCCGACAGCGTTTCGGAAAATTCTCCGCCGGGCAGCTTTTTCCTCCTCGCTGGCCGCCTTGGCGGGGAACATGATGGCCGGATTGACGTACTCGTGGTTGCACACCAGAAGGCCTTTTTTGCCATTGGGCTGGCGCAGAATTTCCAAATAGTCATTGTTGTAGCCGAACTGCCCTGCCTGCGCCTCGGGGGTTTGTGCGGCGAAATCAAAGTCGGGGGTCTCTGCCAGCAGCGGATCCCCCCAGCGCAGGATCGGCGTCCAGCTGTATCCCTCCGGCACGTCGAACGAGTCCACGGCGGCATCAACAGCCTGAACCGGGGCGAATTCCAGCCGGCCGGAGGCAGTGGGCCCGGACGTGCCGCCGTCGGCCTTGGTGTCACACCCGGTGAGCACGACGGCGGCGCTCAGGACCCCTGCAAGGCCCAGTCCCAGGGTCGCGCGGCGGCTGATTTGAGAGGCGGCAATATCGCGAAAATAGCTGTTGCCGGACGTGTTGCACACCGCCTGTGAACAGGCATTGCCGCATTTGAGGCTGCAGGTGACGGGGCTTCGCTTGCCCCTGGTGTGTCCGAGCATGGGCAAAAACTTCTTTGATGCGTTCATGATTGACCTTTTTTATCATTATATGGTGCGGCCACCATGGCAAGGCCCGGGGGCCAGCGGGTGTGAGTACGGTGAACCCGGCATGAACAGGAAGCCAAGCTCTCTCCGACCCACCCATGGGCGATCCTGCACCGACTTGCCAATTGCCCGCTTGCAGTGGTGGGCTGAACCCATGAAGAAGATTCTGGGGATTCTCTCGCTGACACTGCTGACACTGCTGGGAGTGGCCCCGGCGGCGCTGGCGCAAACACCCACCGAAATAGTCATTGAAGACACCGCCGGTGTGCTGTACCAGCCGCAACTGCTGCCGGCCCTGGAAGGAATCAATTTCCATTCCCCCACCAAGGTGGCAATCTTCACCCGCAACGGCAACAAGGGCGATAACTTCAACGAGGAAGTGCTGCGCTACGCCCGCGCAAACCATCCCGAATGGCTCAGCGCCGACGAACAGAAATGGGCGGACGGCCTGTTCATCTTCGCCCTCGACGCCTCCGGCCGCCAGGTCGGCACCTACATGGGCGAGGACCGCAAGGTTTCACTCTCCAAGCAGGAGGCCATCCAGGACTCCGCGAAAGATCTCTTCCGCGAGGCCCAATGGACCGATGGCACCATCACCGGTGTCAAAAAAGCGGCGAAGCTGATCAACCAGCCCTGGTACCAGTCCGCCGCCTTCATCATCATTGCCAGCATTGCCGGCGGCATCGCTGTGCTCGGCTTTGGCACCCGGGCCGCCATCCGGGCCAACAACCGCAAAAAGGCCACCGCCAACATCAAGCGCGGCGATGCCGGTTTCGCCAACGTAAGCCTGGACCTGCCGGTCACCGAACTGAACGCCAAAACCATCCCGGCCTCCTCTACCTACGGCGCCCTGGTCCTGGAGAAATACCGCAACTTCAGCACCCTCTACAACGAGGCCAGCGGGCTGAACCAGCAGTCCCATGACTTCAGCGGGAAACAACTCTCGAAGGGCGAATCTGTGAAAACCACCGCCAAGTACGCGGACCTTTCCGTGGAATTGGACCGCCTCGACGACGTCATCTCGGACACCAACACACTGCTCAACAAGTACTCGGGGTGGACAGACGCGTGGGACCGCCAGACCAGCCCGCTGCGTGAGGATCTGGCCCGGTTGCCGGAGCTGCTGGCGCAGAAGGAAGCGCAGGGCCTGCCCAGCACGGCCGCCCTGGAATCCTGTCATGTCCAGCAGACACAGGAACTTCAGCAGCTCTCTACCGACGTCCAGGCCGGGACCATCACGCCCGACGCCGCCCTTGACGGACTTCGCGACCTGCAGGTGGCACTGACAGATCTCCTGCAGCAGCATTCCGAGGCCATGATCAGCCACTACGCAAAGACCGGTTCTGAGCGCTCATCCATGGAAAAGGCCATGGATCGCAGCCGCCGCGAAGAGCTGGGCTCCCGCCCATCCACCATTTTGGCGTCTGTCTCCAGCTGGTACATGTTCTACCCTGTGCATTCCTTCGGCATGGGCTACTCCAGTGGCCGGTCGGCGGTGGATTCCGCCCGCAGCAGCGCCAGCTCCGGCAGCAGCACCGGCTACGGTTCCAGCGGCGGCAGCTTCTCCGGTTCCGGCAGCTCCTCCAGTTTCTAGTGCGGTTTTCCAGTACGACGTCGGCACGCGGCCTGGATTCCCAACTCGCCGGGCACATCCGATCAGCGCCAACCACTGCACCAGCGTTCCGGATTTTTCAGCCATTGCTGCGCCAGCGTTCAGAGTTTTCCAGCCATTGCTGCACCAGCGTTCAGAGTTTTTCAGCCATTGCTGCACCAGCGTTCAGAATTGTGGGTTGAAGGCTTCCGGGTTGACCGGGTGCGGCGGAAGCCCGCCCCGGGCCATCGCGATGGCGTTCTTCGCCGCCAGCAGCGCCATCTTCTCGCGCACGGGTGCGGTGGCACTGCCCACGTGCGGCAGCAGCACCGTGTTGGGCAGTTCGGCAAGGCCCGGGGCAAGTGCCGGTTCGTCTTCGTACACGTCAAGCCCGGCACCGGCAATCATGCGGTCCCGCAAGGCGGCCACCAGGGCGGCCTCATCAACCACGGGTCCGCGGGCCGTGTTGATCAGGAACGCGGAGGGTTTCATGGCAGCCAGCACGGCAGCATCCACCAAGTGATGCGTCTGGGCATTCAACGGCACATGGACGGAGAGGAAGTCGGCCTGCGCCACGACGTCGCGCCACGGCAGCTGCGCAACCTTGCCGGCAAACTCCCCCAGCTCAGCGTCGGTGACCACGCGCTCCGCGGGCGGGCGCGGCGAGAACACCACGCTCATGCCGAACGCCAGCGCGCGCCGTGCGGTGGCGCGGGCGATGCGGCCAAAACCTGCCAACCCCAGCACCTGTCCCGACACGTCGGCGCCCACCATCAAATCGGGGGTCCAGCCGGTGAAGCCGCCCGAGCGGACCAGGGTGTCCGCTTCAACAACCCGGCGCGCCGTGCCCAGGATCAGCAGCATGGCAACGTCGGCGGTGGCATCCGTCAGGACGCCGGGAGTGTTTCCCACCAGGATTCCGCGGGCCGTGGCCGCGGCAACATCAATGTTGTTGAACCCCACCGCATAGTTCGAGACCCCGCGAAGCCGCGCACCGGCCAGCAGTTCGGCGTCAATGCGGTCGCCCAGACGGGACAGCAGCACGTCAAAGTCGCCGCTGGCACACAGCCTCCGCAGCTCCTCCGCCGAGGGGACGGCAGGCAGCAAGGTGACCTTGCCAGCGGCGTCCAGCAAGTCCAGGCCCGCTGCCGGGATCCGTTCGGTGACCAAAAAA
>JBBSQT010000155.1:0-5471 GCA_038243775.1 Actinomycetales bacterium
CATTTTTTACGCCCCCACATCACTAAAACTGCGGAAGCTCTCGCACAGACAAGGAAGTCCCCGAAGTGAAATTACGTACTTTTGCCGCAACAGCGGCCATCGCCGCCCTCGCCATCACGGCCACCGGCTGCAGCGGAAACACCAGCGGTGAGTCCACCTCGGGTGGCAAGACATTGACGTACTGGGCCAGCAACCAAGGCACCAGTTTGGACAATGACAAGGAAGTCCTCGCTCCGCAGCTGAAGAAGTTCGAGGACCAGACAGGCATCAAGGTCAACCTTGAAGTCATTGGCTGGAACGACCTCCAGACCCGCATCCAGACGGCCGTCACCTCGGGGCAGGCCCCGGATGTTTTGAACATTGGCAACACCTGGGCGGCATCGCTGCAGTCAACCGGCGCGTTCATGCCGTTCGATTCAGCGGCTTTTGATGCGATTGGCGGCAAGGACAAATTCGTCAAGACCGCCATGGACACCGGCGGCGTCGCAGGCCAGGACCCAACATCCGTGCCACTGTACGGCTTGGCCTACGGACTGTACTACAACAAGGCCATGTTCAAGGATGCCGGGCTGACCCCGCCCACCACGTGGGAGGAAATGGTCACCGATGCCAAGAAGCTGACCACCGGTAACGTCCACGGCATGACCCTGGCAGCCGGCAGCTACACGGAGAACTCACACTTCGCCTTCATCAACGCAGCCCAGAACAACGCAGAGTTCTTCGACGCTGACGGCAAGCCGACCTTCACCTCCGACGGCATCGTGGACGGCATTGCCCGCTACCTGGACCTGATGCAGGCCGACAAGGTGGTTGACCCGGGCAATGCCCAGTACGACAACGGCGTTCAAGCCATCAACGACTTCGCCAACGGCAAGGCCGCCATGGTGATCAGCCAGAACAACGCCAACAGCTCCATCGCCTCCCAGGGCATGGCGGAAGACGCCTTCGGCGTTGTGGCCTTCCCGGCTCCCGCAGCAGGCAAGGACATTGCGACCATGGTTGCCGGCATCAACATGTCCATCTTCAAGAACACGAAGAACAAGGACGGCGCGCTGGAGTTCGTGAAGTACATGACCAGTGAAGCCACCCAGGGCGAGCTCGACAAGTCCTTCGCAGCACTGCCGGTCCTGACAGGCGTGACCCCGAGCTTCACCTCCGACGCTGCACTGGCCAAGACCTTCTCTGACATCTATGAGAACAAGTCCAAGCCCCTTCCACTGGTCCCGTCCGAAGACCAGTTTGAAAGCACCGTGGGCAAGGCCATGAACCAGATGTTCGCCACCGTCGCATCCGGCGGCACCGTCAGCAAGGCAGACATCAAGGCTGCGCTGACCACCGCCCAGCAGGCAGTTGAAGCAGCAGGCTGATCCCCACGCCCTCCCGACCCGAATCCGCTGGCGCGTTTTCGGGTCGGGCCCCTCGGGCGTGTGGGCCCACCACGCGTCGCCGACGCAGCCGGCGTTGATTCGCGAGCCGTTCCCCCCAAAAGACTGTTTGAAAAAAGAAAGGTGGGTGTCCGCAGTGTCTGCTTCCACCACCGTAAAGAAAACCGGCCCCGCAGCCGGGGCCAACGGGCGCAAAACCCGCAAGCCCCGCCGCGCTGGGTGGTGGCTGCCCTACGCACTGCTCGCCCCCGCCGTCGTGTTTGAACTGGTCATCCACGTCATCCCGATGGTGACCGGCATCTGGATGAGCTTCCTGAAACTCACCAAAATGTTCATCTCCAACTGGGGCAACGCACCGTTCGTAGGCTTTAAAAACTATGAAGTTGCCCTTGATTTCAACTCGGCCGTGGGTCTGGGACTGCTGAAGTCCTTCGGCATCACCGTGGCCTTCACCATTATCGTGGTCGGCATCTCCTGGGGGCTGGGCATGGCCGCCGCCGTGGCCCTGCAAAAGACATTCAAGGGCCGTGCCATCTTCCGCACCCTGTTCCTGATCCCCTACGCCCTGCCCATGTATGCCGGCGTCATCGCCTGGAAGTTCATGCTGCAAAAGGACAACGGCGCCCTGAACCACTTGATCTTCGACAACCTGGGCCTGCCCGGGGACAAGCCGTTCTGGCTGATCGGTGACAACGCGTTTTTGGCCGTCGTCATTGTGGCCATCTGGCGGCTCTGGCCCTTCGCCTTCCTCATGCTGATGGCGGGGCTGCAATCCGTCCCGACCGACGTCTATGAAGCCTCCGCCGTTGACGGAGCCAAGCCGCTTCGCCAGTGGTGGGCCATCACGCTGCCCATGCTGCGGCCAGTTAACTTGGTTCTTGTCCTGGTCATGTTCCTGTGGACCTTCAACGACTTCAACACCCCCTTCGTGCTGTTCGGCGGATCCCAGCCTCCGGCCGGCGACCTGATCTCCTTCCACATTTACAACGCCTCATTCCTGACCTGGAACTTTGGCTCCGGCGCCGCCATGTCGGTGCTGCTCCTGCTGTTCCTGCTGGTTGTCAGCGGACTCTACCTTCTCTTCATGAACCGGAGGAAAAACAATGCGTGACACAACCGGCACGAAGGTCTTCCGCATCGTCACCCTCGTGGTGCTGTGCATCTTCACCATCATCCCCATCTACGTCATGGTCATCTCCGGCCTGAAGCCGCTCAAGGATGTGCAGGGCGCATTCTCCTGGTGGCCCAGCACGCTGACCATCCAGCCCTACATTGACATGTGGCAAACGGTGCCGCTCGCCAACTACTTCGTGAACTCGGTCATCGTCTCCACCGTGGCCACCGTTCTGTCACTGATCATTGCTGTCTTCGCCTCCTATGCGATCTCTCGGTACAAGTTCCGCGGCCGCACGGTTTTCTCCACCACGGTGCTTTCCACCCAGATGCTGCCGGGTGTGCTGTTCCTGCTGCCGCTGTTCCTGATCTTCGTGAACATCAATACGAACTTCGGCGTGCAGCTGGTGGGCACTCGCACCGGCCTGATCATCACCTACCTGACGTTCTCGCTGCCGTTCTCCATCTGGATGCTGGCCGGCTACTTCGACGGCATCCCGCGGGAGCTCGACGAGGCCGCCAAGGTGGACGGCTGCGGGCCCATGCGGGCGCTCGTCCAGGTGATCCTGCCAACCGCCCGTCCGGGCCTGGTCGCCGTCGCCATTTACAGTTTCATGACCAGCTGGGGTGAGGTGCTGTTCGCCTCGGTCATGACCACCGACGCCAACCGAACCCTGGCCGTGGGGCTGCAGCTGTACTCGACGCAGACCAACGTCTACTGGAACCAAATCATGGCCGCCTCCGTGGTGGTCTCGATCCCCATTGTGATCGGCTTCCTGCTGCTGCAAAAGAACTTCGTGGCGGGGCTCACGGCCGGCGCCGTGAAGTAGTCGCTGCCGCTCTTGTCATCACTGAAGAGCCGAGATAGCCGTCGAAAACGCCCGGCGCCGTTGATACATTTACGCCGCCGGGTATTTTCGAGAATACGTGCAGGGTCATCGAGGGCTCACGACCTGGATGGAATTCCCAACGTGCAATGGATGGAGGATCCCCGTGACACGAAAATTATTATCAGGTCAACGTGCAGAACTTTACCTCGTCGATGTGGACACAGCGGCGGCAACGCTGCGGTATGTTTCCGACGAATTGCTGTTCGAGGCGCCGAATTGGAGTCCCGACGGCATGAGCCTGGTCATCAACGGCGACGGGCGGCTGTTCCGGCTTGGGGTTGACGATGGCGGGCTCGAGAGGATCCCCCTCGGAGGGATTGCCGAGATCAACAACGACCACATCCTGAGCCCGGACGGGGGCAAGGTCTACGTCTCCAGCAGGGACGGCCACATCTACGCGGTGGAGCTCGCATCGAGAGGACCCGTCGCCGGGGACGGAACAGCGGACGGAACAGGGGACGGAACAGCGGACGGAACAATGGTCAGCACGGACACCCGTGCGGGCGCAACACCGCAGCGGGTCACGAACGACAACGGCCCGCATTTCAAGCATTACCTCCACGGAATTTCCCCGGACGGGGCAACGCTGGCCTACATCGGCCTGGCGGCCAGCGACGGGCAGGTGCGCACCAATGTGTACCTGGTTCCCAGTGCCGGAGGCCCGGATGTGCAGCTCACGAACGACCACTTTCTTGATGACGGCGCCGAATTTTCACCCGACGGGGCATGGATTTACTTCAACTCCGAGCGCGGATCCGCCGTGCCCGGCCACGCCCAGCTGTTCCGCATGCCGGTGCCCGGCGGCGGCATGGGGGATAGGGAGCCGGAGCAGCTCACGCATGACGAGCGGGTGAACTGGTTCCCCCACCCGTCCCCTGATGGCAGCAAGATTGCCTATGTGAGTTTCCCGTCTGGAACGGTGGGGCACCCGGAGAACGTGGACGTCGTCGTCCGTATTTTAAAAGCGGATGGAACCATCAGGGATATGGCCCACCTCTATGGAGGGCAGGGGACCATGAACGTGCCCAGCTGGTCGCCCGACGGCCGGCGCCTGGCAATCATTGCGTACCCTACCGGGAAGGCAATGGCAGGGCAGTGAAAAGGCGGGCGTGCCGGAATGAACCGGCAGGACCTCTCTCGGCACAGCAACCTGCATTGAAGCGGAGTGGCTCCTTAGATGGCGCATCCGTCCGGGCCGCACACCTGGGCGTCCTCGCCGCCGGCTGCCGCGACCATGGTCAGCGGGTTGGCTTCCTGCCACGCCTGCTCCAGCGCCTGGCCGAACACCTCGGAGGGCTGGGCACCGGAGATGCCGTACTTCCTGTCGATGACGAAGAACGGGACACCCTGGACGCCAATCGCGCGACCCTCGGCGATGTCGTTGCGGACGGAGTCGGCGTACTTTGAGCTCTCCAGCGCCGCGTTGATTTCGACGGCGGACAGCCCGGCCCCGGTGCCGATCGTCACGAGCGCTTCGCGGTTGCCAATGTCCACCCCGTGCTCGAAGTGGCCCGAGAGCAGGGCTTCCTTGACGGCGTCGCCCTTGCCATGGGCCTTGGCCAGGTGGAGCAGTTCGTGGGCGCGGAAGCTGTTGGCAACCACGACGTCGTCGAACTTGAAGTGCAGGCCCTCACCCTCGGCAGCCTCCGTGACATGGCCCAGCATGCCCAGCAACTGTCCGCGGTCCATGCCCTTGCGCTCGACGAGGTAGCTCAGCTCGGTGCCGTCAAAGTGCTCGGGGAGGGTGGGGTCAAGCTGGAAGCTCTTCCACTGCACCTCCACGGAGTCCTTGTGGGCAAAGCCGTTCAGGGCGGTTTCAAAGCGGCGCTTGCCAATGTAGCACCAGGGGCAGGCCACGTCGGACCAGATCTCAATCTTCATACTTGCGCCAACGGGGCATGGACTGTGGATATTCCCCCCGGGGTGCACCCGCAATAAACCAAATCGAACGTACAGTTAATGCCGGTGTTTGTGCTCAACATTGGCATTAACTGTACGTTCGATGAAGACAATGACTGTCCCGCCGGGACCCGGATCTCGGGTGTGCAGTGGCGTCGCATCCGGCGGGACCGTCAAACTTAGG
>JBBSQT010000156.1:0-5450 GCA_038243775.1 Actinomycetales bacterium
ACGCCACGACGTGGGCCCTGTCGCCATACCCTGCCTTCGCTTGGATGTCGATTCGCAGTTCCTGGCGGAGCAGACGCGCCTCCGGCCGCTTGGCGGCGGTCTTTGACCCCTGGCCGGCGGCGGTGACCTGCGCACCGGCGGTCGCCGCGGACGTGCTGGCCGCCGGTGATGGAGAGGTTCCGGCCGCGAAAGCCGCCGTCCCCCCGAAAATTCCGGCTCCGATGAGCACGGCACCGGTGGTTGCGGCCACCGCACCCTTGCGCCACCGCCTGCCGCGCTCCGCAGCAGTGGTCGGCGTGGTGTGGTCAATGTTCATGATGGCTCCTTGTGGATCCCGGAGGCTGCTGGGCCCGTACTGATTTCCCGGTGGGTGGTGCTTCCACTCTGGGGGACGGGCGTGTATCCCAGGTTTGGGGAATGTAAGCGCCAGGTAAAGAATGCGCGGCGCAGCTCCCAAGCCAGTGTGCAGGGGGTTCAATGGAACCATGGAACAAGGCACTGACCCGACACCGCCGCAGTCCCGCGGCCTGGTCTTGATAGTGGAGGACGACGGCGCGATCGCGGACGTCCAGCGCCTGTACCTGCGCCGGGCAGGCTTTGGCGTCCATGTCGAGGCAAGCGGAGAGAACGGGCTGGCAATGATACGCAGCCAGCGCCCGGTGGCCATCGTGCTCGATGTCGGCCTGCCGGGCATGGACGGGATCGAATTCTGCCGCCGACTGCGCGTCCAGGACGACTGGACCCCCATCATCTTTGTCACCGCCCGGGACGAGGAAGTGGACAAAATACTGGGCTTGGAGCTGGGCGCCGATGACTACATGACCAAGCCGTTTTCCCCCCGTGAGCTGGTCACCCGGGTCAAGACGGTGCTCCGCCGCGGCCCGGCACACCGGAGCAGCGGGGTGCTTCGGGTGGGGTCCGTGGCCCTGGACCAGGACAACCGCACCGTGGACGCGGGAGGGCTGCCAGTGGAACTGACCGCCCGCGAATTCGATGTCCTGGCCTACCTGCTGGCCTCCCCCGGCCGCGTCTTCAGCCGCGAACAGCTCCTTTCGGCCGTCTGGGGGCAGGCCAGCTACACGCCCGGCCGGGCCGTTGACGTCCAGATCGCCGCACTCCGGTCCAAACTCGGACCCGCCAGCCCCATCCACACCCTGCGCGGCGTCGGCTACACAGCCCGCGGCCTGCCCGCCCCTGACGCCCACGGGCGGCAGGGATGAAACATAAGGACCCCCAACGCCCCGCCCGCTTGGCTACAGACCACCCCGCCAGCCCGAGAACGTGGCTCCACTCAGTGGGCGGCGGCATCACGCTGGTGACGGCCGCCGTGGCCATCCTGGCAGTGCTGGTCACCGGTCTGGTGGCCTTTCCGCTCATCCGTGAGGCCACCGTGGACTCGGCACGTCAGCAGCTTGCCCGGCAGGGGGACGCCTATGCGGCGGCCCCCGCAGCCTCGCGCGCACTTGACGCCCGGGAGCGCCCCCTGTTGGGGCCGGAGACGTACCAGGTCTCCACCATCACCGATTCTGGAACCGTCAAGGGAACCGCGGGCCAGCTCCTGGGACCGGCGGAGATCGGGCAGGTGCTCGACGGGCAGAGCGTCTCCCGGACGCTGTCCACCAGCAGCGGTCAACTGCTGGTGGAAGCACGTGCGCTTAAACGCGGTGGCGGCATTGTGTTGACCCGTTCCCTTCAGGACGTCAACGCAGAGTCAGCCCAGTTGCTGGCCCGCACGCTGTTGGCCCTCGCCATCGGGCTGCTGATTGCCGTCCTGGCGGGCACCCTGCTGGCCCGGCGGCTCTCCCGGCCACTGGTGCGGACTGCGGCTGCTGCGCGGCGGATCGCCGCCGGTGAACGCACCGTGGAGCTGGCGCCTTCCGGCATGACGGAGGTGCGGGAGATGGGCCAGGCCATCAACACCTTGGATGATGCCCTGATGGCCAGTGAGGGCCGCCAGCACGAATTCCTGCTGTCCATCTCCCACGAGATCCGGACGCCGTTGACGGCGGTGCGCGGTTATGCGGAGGCGATGGTGGACGGGTTGGTCCCGCCGGAAGACGTGGCGCGCGTGGGGCAGGTCCTGGCTGCCGAGACGGATCGGTTGGATGGGTTTGTCCGTGAACTTCTGGCGCTGGCGCGCCTGGAGGCAGAGGATTTCGTCTTGGAGCTTGGGCCCGTGGATGTTGCGGGGCTCTTGGATCAGGTGCGGGCAGCCTGGAACGGTGCCGCTGCGCAGGCCGGTGTGCAACTTCAGCTCCGCCTGCCGGCAGGTGGCGATTCCTTGGCGGTCACCACGGACGGGCAGCGGTTGCGGCAGATCATCGATGCCCTGGTGGGCAATGCGCTGCGGGTGACGCCGGCAGGAAAACCCCTGGTGATCGAGGCGAGGCTGGAAAATTCGGCGGCATCCCCGACCGGCCGGCCCGACGTCGTCGCAGTTGAGGTGCGGGACAATGGTCCCGGGCTGACCGCCCAGGACGCCGCAGTGGCGTTCGAACGGGGCGTGCTTTTCCGCCGCTATGCCGGGCGGCGGCCAGTGGGCAGCGGGTTGGGGCTCTCCATCGCCGCCCGGTTGGCGCAGCGGCTGGGCCTGCTGCTCACGGTGGAGCCGGCAGCCTCCGACAACGACGGCGCCTGCTTTTGCATCCGGCTGCCGCGCAGCCCGCAGGAACGAACACCCCAGGGAAAATAGCCGCCCGCGACCCCTCCATGTGGACGTGCAGGCGGCGGACGGCCTCGGCGATGGACTCGGCGATGGATCCGGAAAGTGACAGGTACGCCGTAGAGGTGCTGGCGACGTGGCCCGCATCCAGTTTCTGCCTCCCGGCCAGGGCGAGCGGGAAGATCAGCTCGCCGGCCCCTGCTCCGACCACCACACCGCCAATGACCGTGCCGGCTCCCTTGCGCGCAATGATCCTGATGAAGCCGCCGTTGACGGTGCGCATCTGGGCACGTGCGTTGGTCCGAAGCGAAAGCTTGACCATGTCGGCCTTGCACCAGCCCGATCCGCCTCGAACACTCCCACCGACGCAATTTTCCGGTGACGTGAGGACGTTCGAGGACACCTGGGTCAATTTCAGCGGGCGGAGAACGCCGTGGTGCGTGCCCGCCGGGGTCCTTCGTGAATTGCTGACCCTTGCGGCGGCCGCGAAGGACAGGATTGACGATGCGCGTCTCGGCGCCTAGAACTGACAGGTGGGGGGTGTAGGGGTAACGTGACTGCATGTCATGGGAGCTCATTTCGTTGTCACCGCTGCAGGCTCTTGGTTTTCCTGTGGCTCTTGTGGGATCGGTCTTTCTTGCTTTTGGCGCAGGGTTCCAGCACCGGGGTGTCAACACAACTGTCGATAGGACCGGCTCAACAGATTCCGGGAAAAGACTTTTTGTCGGCCAGCTCCTGGCGCTAGGGCGTGTCTCCTGATGCTGCAGTCCAGATGACGACGGCTTGCAGGACCGTGGCTGATCGGTATGTCTGGGCGAGTTTGTCAGAGCGGGTGGCCAGGCCGCGCCATTGCTTCAACGTATTGAACGATCGCTCGACGACGTTGCGGCGTTTGTAGGCTTCCTTGTCGTAGGTGACCGGCCGACCACCGGCGGAACCCTTGCGCTGGCGGTTGGCCTTCTGGTCTTTCTTCTCCGGGACCACGCACTGGATGCCATGGGACCGCAAGTAGCTGCGAATCCCCTTTGGAAGAGCAGGCCTTATCGGCCATTGCCCGGTCCGGGCGGGTTCGCGCCCGCCCGCGAGCGTCCCTTTCAACTCTCAGCGCTTCCATGAGGTTTCAAACATGGGCGCGTCCCCGCCCTGGCCCCGTGTGGCGGTGCAGGTTCGTGCCGTGCCGGTGGGCGCGGTTGACAGTGAAATCAATGGAAACTTCCCAAGTGATCAACCCGGCCGCACCAGCCAGCGTCAGCAAAGCGGCTAGGAGCCAGGGAATCCCCGACCGGTACCGGTAAAGGATGCCCTCTGCCGTGAGTCGAGGGTCATTGAACGGCCGGCCAGCCTTCCCGGACGAGGTCGGCGTCAACGGGGGAATGAACTGCCACTGGATATCTGTCAAAACGGAATATCGAGAAGACACCCCCAAATTATGCCAAACACCGAAACTCCCCATTAGGAGAGACACCCCAGCCGGCGTCTTGCTGCGGATGGCACAGGAGGACTAGTCAGTGTTCCTCCCACCTGGTGCGTGGTTCGTACTTCGGAATCCACTGATCCTCGTGACTGGTGGTGTCGGATGTTCCACAGTGGGGGAACATCCATTCTGTGTATGGCTCCCACGATTGCGCATTTGCCAAAGCGAAGTCCAACTGGTTGCCGCCGGCTTGGTTGAGCAGTGCCTTGTCACCAGCCACAACCAACAGTCAACGGGCCCTGGACAGCCCAACATAGAACAGTTCTGCCGCCCGCGACAGGTCCTTGAAGCCGTTGACGCACAGGACGACGGCTGAGCGTTCAAGACCCTTGAGCCCCAGGACATGGTCGTAGAACTCGGCTTCGTCGCCATGGAAATCCCGCGAGTATTTCTCGATGGTGCCTCGCTTAAAGTAATCGCTGGAGGCCGCCCCTCGTTCAGATATCGGGCTGTTGGTTGGTGGGATGGCCCGAAGGGATCGAATCCCATCCACTTTTAGTTATTGTCACACCCATCACATAACCTGGCCTGGTGAACACATTTGATGGGGGAGAGCCGGCAGAACTGCTGGTCGAAGGGCTTTACGAGCTGCTGCACACCGAACACCTCGGAAGCCGTCTCCAACTGGTTCCGGAGCTGCAGCAAGAAATCGTTCAGGTCGAGACGGAAGCCTCTCCGAACGTTCTTGCCCGCTACGTTGCCGATGCCGTCCGCGAATTGCTCACCGGAACCAAAGCCGAAGACCGTGTCGCGGCGACAAACCAGATCCTGAGCATCATTGACCCAGGAAACAAGGTCACCACCGGCCCTCAACAGCTTCATTCCCTGCATCGTCCTGACACCTTGAAACGGCGGCAGCTGCGCCGGCCAACAACATTGCTCAGCGACAGCGCCCTGCTGACCAACGGCAAGGATGACCCCAACCTTGCCGCCGAAATTAGGGCCGAGATTGAATCCGCTGATTCCGTTGACCTGCTTTGTGCCTTCATTCGATGGACGGGCATCCGCCTATTGGACTCGGCACTGCTCGGCCTGAAGGAGCGCGGCGGCAAGCTGCGGGTCATCACCACCACATACATGGGCGTCACCGAACGCCGGGCCATTGACCACCTCGTCAATGCCTACGGCGCAGAGGTCAAGATCAGTTATGAAACCCAATCCACACGGCTCCACGCCAAGGCCTGGTTGTTCCGGCGCAACACAGGCTTCGACACCGCCTATGTTGGCAGCTCGAACCTGAGCCAGGCCGCGATGTTGGACGGACTGGAATGGAATGTCCGTCTTTCCAACGTTGGCACGCCTGCGCTGTTGCAG
>JBBSQT010000157.1:0-5435 GCA_038243775.1 Actinomycetales bacterium
GTTGCTGAGAGCGCGTTCCTGGAGACGGGGCAGCCAGCCCTGCTTCTGCGGCACCTGGCTCAAAGCTGGGCATCGAATGGCCGAGGGGCATGCATGACCGGGCCCACCTGCCCCACCCCAAAGGGCCGCACCCAAGGCACACATGATGATGCCGCTGGAGAGTGTCACCGCGCATGCAGCGCCGGGCCGGGAACGCAGCACCGGTGCGGATGAACTGAGGTGTCAGCGCCACAACAAGCATCAGGTCCTTCGGATTGATGATGCTTGTGCCGAAACCCCACACTAAGGAAGCCCACGAAGAACCCGAGCTTCCACCCCTGGACTCGCCTGAAGCTGGAACCGTCGGGTCCGGGCCGCCGGCCGAATCCCGGGGAAGCTCTCCGTTGGCGCCACACGTCACAAACCCGGCACCACGCCAACACCTCGTTGGCCCTCCTTCCCGGCGTGCAGCGGGTCAGCTCAACCATGGCCCTGAAGAACCCGAAGCCGGGGGCCGGGCTGCCGCTCCAGTCCTGCGACACAGCCCCACGAACGCGCCCAAGGGCGGACTTAGGGTGTGGTCAGTCCACACCGGCTACGAATTGCCTTAGAGTGAAACCATGAAAATCGCGCTCTTTGCCACCTGCATAGTCGATGCCATGTATCCGCGCACCGCCCAGGCCACGGTGACCATCCTGGAAAGGCTGGGGCACGAGGTGGTGTTCCCAGCCGGGCAGGCCTGCTGTGGGCAGATGCATGTGAACTCCGGCTACTTCAAGGAAGCCCGCGCTGTTGTGGCCAACCACGTGGAGGCCTTCGACACCGAGGATTACGACGTCGCCGTGGCACCTTCCGGGTCCTGCGTCGCCAGCGTGAAGCACCAGCACGAGCTGGTGGCCCGGCGCTGCGGTGACCCCGCGCTGGAAGCCCGGTCCGCCGTCGTCGGAGCCAAAACCTACGAACTCTCACAGCTGCTGACCGATGTCTTGGGTGTCACCAACGCCGCGGAACAGCTGGGCTCGCATTTCCCGCACAAGGTCACCTACCATCCCAGCTGCCACGGCATGCGGCTGCTGCGACTGGAAGACCGCCAGCTGAACCTGTTGGCGAGCGTGGGCGGCATTGAGATGGTGGAACTGCCGGAGGCAGACCAGTGCTGCGGCTTCGGCGGCACGTTTTCCATGAAAAACGCGGACGTCTCCGCCGCCATGAACGCGGACAAAGCCGCCAACATCTGCGGCACCGGCGCCGAGCTGTGCTCCGGCGGCGACGCCAGCTGCCTCCTGCACATTGGCGGCGGCCTCTCCCGCCAGGGCAGCGAGGTGGGCACCCTGCATTTCGCCGAAATCCTGGCCAGCACCCTGGAAAGCCCCGTTACCGTTACCGGTGAGGTCGCATTGGCAGGGAGCAAAAGATGAGCAGCAACACCTTCCTGGGCATGCCCTCACTGCCGGTCTTTGGCCACGGCAACCTCCACGCCACCGAGGCGTTTCCCCAGGCGGCGCACCGCGAACTCGGCAATGCCCAGCTGCGTGCCAACCTTGGCCACGCCACGCACACCATCAGGGACAAGCGCCTGAAAGTTGTTGCCGAACTGCCCGACTGGGAGGACATGCGCGACGCCGGTGCCGCCATCAAGAACGCCACCATGGCAAACCTGCCCGCGCTGCTGGAGCAGTTTGAGAAGAACTTCACGGCCCGCGGCGGCATCATCCACTGGGCCCGCGACGCCCAGGAAGCCAATGAGATCGTCACGGCGCTGATCCGTGAAACCGGCGAGACCGAGGTGGTCAAGGTCAAGTCCATGGCCACGCAGGAAATCGGCCTGAACGAATATCTCGAAGAGCAGGGCATCGCGGCCTTCGAGACCGACCTGGCGGAGCTGATCGTCCAGCTCGACCACGACAAGCCCAGCCACATCCTGGTCCCGGCCATCCACAAGAACCGCAGCCAGGTCCGGGAGATATTCCTGCGCGAAATGCCCGTTGTGGACCCGAACCTGACGGATGAACCCGCCCGCCTCGCCGAGGCCGCCCGCACACACCTGCGCAAGAAGTTCCTCTCCGCCAAGGTGGCCGTCTCCGGCGCGAATTTCGGCCTGGCCGACACCGGCACCCTGACCGTGGTGGAATCCGAGGGCAACGGCCGCATGTGCCTGACCCTGCCCGAAACCCTCATCACCGTCATGGGCATTGAAAAGTTGCTGCCGCGCTGGGAAGACCTTGAAGTCTTCATGCAGTTGCTGCCGCGCTCTTCCACGGGCGAGCGAATGAACCCGTACACCTCACTGTGGACCGGCGTCACCCCCGGCGACGGCCCGCAGAACGTCCACCTCGTCATGCTGGACAACGGCCGCACCGCGGCGCTGGCCGACAAAATGGGCCGCACCGCGCTGAACTGCATCCGCTGCTCGGCGTGCATGAACGTGTGCCCCGTGTACGAACGCACCGGCGGCCACGCCTACGGTTCCACCTACCCGGGCCCCATCGGCGCCATCCTCTCCCCGCTCATGACAGGCATCACGAGCGAGGAAAACAGCTCCCTGCCCTATGCCTCGTCCTTGTGCGGCGCCTGCTTTGACGCCTGCCCCGTGAAAATCAACATCCCCGAAATCCTGGTCCACCTGCGCGGCGAGGACGTCGATTCCAAGCGCGCCAAGGTCAAGGTCCCCACCCAGATGGACCTCATGATGAAGGGCGCCGAGTGGGCTTTCTCCTCCGGCGCGCACCTGAACCTGCTGGAAAAGGGCCTGCCCCTAGGCAAGCTCGCCGCCGGCCGCGACAAGGTCATCAAGAAGCTGCCCGGCCTGGCCGGCGGATGGACGCAAAGCAGGGACATCCCCGCCCCGCCCACCCAGTCGTTCCGCCAATGGTGGGCCAAGGAACACAAGCCCGGTGCCGGCGTCGCGCGTGGAAAAAGCACCCCAAATGGCACCCCCACCAGCAGCGAGGAGCAGGCATGAGCGCCCGCGAGGACATCATGAACCGGATCAAATCGGCCCTGCGCGATGCGCCGGAGACGCCCGTGGTGCCGCGTGGGTACCGTCGCAGCTCGGACATGACAGCGGAGCAGCGACTTGAACAGTTGGTTGATCGGCTGGTTGATTACAAGGCGAACGTGTTCCTCACGCCCGCCGATGAGGCCCCCGCGCGGCTGGCGGAACTGCTGACCGGATCGACCTCAATTGTGGTGCCGCACGGGCTGCCGGAGTCGTGGCTTTCCCTGGTTGGAGATGTCGCGGTGAAGGACGACGCGGGGACCCTGACTGTCCATGTTGACTCACCCGAGCACCGCCTCACCACCGCCGAACTCGACGCGGTGGATGCCGTGGTGACGGCCTCCGCCGTGGCGGTATCGGAAACGGGCACCATCATGCTGAACGGCGGTGACGACCAGGGCCGGCGCGTCATCTCGCTGGTCCCTGACCGGCACATTTGCTTCCTGACCATGGACCAGATCGTGGAGGTGCTGCCCGAGGCCATTGCCCGGCTGGAGGCAACGCGTCCGCAGACCTGGATCAGCGGGCCCAGCGCCACGAGCGACATTGAACTGGAACGTGTGGAGGGCGTCCACGGCCCGCGTACGCTGGACGTCATCATCCTGAGGTAGCTTCCCGGCTGCTCGGTCCGGTCCGCTGGTCCGGGTGAAATGAACCTTGAACCATGCCAGCATCATCATCACCCACCATGGCCACGCCACCGCCAGACAAGGCGGCGCGCAACACCCTGAGTCCGGAGCCTCGCGAGCCAACCAGACACGCTGCACACAACCAAAGCCAGCGGAGTGGGTGCGCTGAATTTATTCTCAAGTCTGTTCACGATGGGCGGCCAGAAGTTTGGTTATACGGATGCAACCATCATGATGGGTGCATTTCCGCTGCGAGCAGTGCCCGGCTGTTCCGGCTCGAATTGTCGCTGGCCGTCGGCGTAAACGACCTACCAGAACGGCACGTTACTCTCCGACGGCGAGACTGCATGACGGGCCTGCCGCCGACCGCCTTCCAGGTACGACCGACCTCACCGCAAGTTCGCATGGCGCGGGGCGGCATCGTCGCCGTGACTGCGCGGACCTCCTTTACCAAGTCGCGCTGACCTCATTCTTCCTCTGCTTCCGGATAAGTGATTTCTCCATCGTGGACCTTCGCAAACTCAGTCACTTCGGCCTGTCGGGTCGAGGTCAGGGACATAATGTCGAATACTTCCACCCCGGCGACGATGAGTGCATCAGTAATCAGCCTCCGATGACACCGCCACGGCACTGCTTCACTGCACATGATGGCAGGGACCGACACTTTGGCGACTTTCACCAGCTCAGCGAGCCCTGAGCTGAAGGAATCAGTGCCCATATAATCTGCGTAGTCACGAAAGGCCTTGACCCTCCACCCACCATTGACACTGTCCACACCCGCAGGAGTATGCCTGCGACCACCCAAGTCCTTGATCCAGTGGTATCCGATTTCTACAGGCAACGCTTTTTCGATCGTTGGTTGGTTCCATTGTGGAAATTTCCGTGAAGATGGATAGGAACGCACATCAACTAAATCAGTCACGCCATTGGTTCGCAGCATTTCCAGGACCTCTTCGAAGTCCCGGGTCGAATGGCCAATCGTGAATACCCGCGGCGTTTTTGGTGATGAATTCTTCGTCATGAATCCATTATCAGGCTCTGGCAAGACCACGGGCGCTGCGGACGCGAGGGGCAGGGGCGCTTCCTGCGTTTCGTGTCCCCCGGGGTGCTCGTCAGTCGGCCTGCCGGCGCCTGGCGCCGGACGAGTCAACGGCGGGGTTCCCAAGGTTCGCCAATGGTGGCAGCATGGCCAGCATGGAATCCTCAGAACTTTTAGAAGATGCGTTTGGCCGGATCGGCGGCATCGTTTCCAGCGTCTTGGACGGCCTGGCGCCGAGCAAAGCAAACTGGCGTCCCGGCGGCACAGGCAACTCCATCACCTGGCTCGTGTGGCACCTGAGCCGCGGGCAGGATGAGCAGATTGCCGACGTCGCAGGGCTGGAGTCGGTGTGGAGCCGCGGGGGTTATGCCGAACGTTTCGGTTTTGACTTGGATCCGCAGGACACGGGCTACGCACACACGTCTGCGAACGTGGATGCGGTGCGCGCTGAGTCCCTGGACGTCTTGCGCGAATATCACGACGCCGTTCTCACCCAGAGCCTGGACTATGTGCGCGGGCTGTCCGGCTCCGAGCTGGACCGGGTCGTGGACAAGGCCTGGGATCCACCCGTCACGCTGGCGGCCAGGCTCGTCAGCATTCTTGCCGACAGCGTGCAGCATGCCGGGCAGGCAGCCTATGTGAAGGGCCTGCCGACCGGTTGATGGCTGAGAAAAGCCCGGCCCGTCAATTCGCGGTGGGCCGGGCTTTTCGGTGCGGCGTTGCGTGGTTAGGCGACGGGCACGCCCGCCTTGGCGTCCGCCGTCGTGCCATGGGAACCAGTGCGATGGGA
>JBBSQT010000158.1:0-5412 GCA_038243775.1 Actinomycetales bacterium
ACTGGGCGTCACCGGTGTCATGGCCGCCGAACTCTTTGAAACCCCCGGCCGCGCACCGGGCTACCTGATCAATGAACTGGCCATGCGCCCGCACAACACCGGCCACTGGACCATGGACGGGGCCGTCACGGGCCAGTTTGAGCAGCACCTGCGCGCCGTGCTCGACCTGCCCCTGGGCAACACGGACGCCCTCGCGCCCATCGTGGTCATGAAGAACTACCTGGGCGGCGCCAACCAGGACCTGTTCAGCGCCTACCCTGCCGCGCTGGCCGCCGAACCCACCGCCAAGGTGCACGGCTACGGCAAGTCGGTGCGCCCGGGACGGAAGATCGGTCACGTGAATGTGATCGGTGCCAAGAACGACGACGTCGCCGCCGTCCGTGCCCGCGCCACCACCGTGGCCAACATCATTCGAGACGGAGCCTAGAAACCATGAGCCACTCCCCCACACCCCCTGTCGGCAGCCCCCTTGCTGGCACCGAGCTTGCTGGCATCCCGCTGGTGGGCCTGGTCATGGGATCAGATTCCGACTGGCCGGTCATGGAGGCCGCCGCCGCGGCCCTGTCCGAGTTCGGCGTCCCCTTTGAGACGGACGTGGTCTCGGCCCACCGGATGCCCACCGAAATGATCGCCTACGGCCAGGGCGCAGCCGCCCGCGGCATCCGCGTCATCATCGCCGGCGCCGGCGGCGCCGCACACCTGCCGGGCATGCTGGCCTCCGTCACAACCCTTCCCGTGGTGGGCGTGCCGGTGCCGTTGAAGACCCTGGACGGCATGGACTCGCTGCTCTCGATCGTGCAGATGCCGGCGGGCGTCCCCGTCGCCACCGTATCCATTGGCGGCGCACGCAACGCCGGCCTGCTGGCCGTGCGCATGCTCGCCTCGGGCAGCGATGAGCTGGCCACCTCCCTGGTCGTCAAGCTCTCAGCCTTTGCCCAGGACCTCAACGACCAGGCGAGCGCCAAGGGTGCGGCCCTGCGGGAGAAGGCAGCAGCCGGCTACCCGCTGGCCGCCGCCAGGCCCGCGTCGATCCCCATGGGGGCGTGATCACAACAGCATGAGCTTCAGCAGCCCCAAGATCAGCAGCGCATCAAACCGTCCACCCGAATTGACAGACCCCGTCCGGTACCCGGAAGCGGCGTCAGCACCGATGCGTTCCAAGCGCGCCTGGTACTTGTTGCTGCTGACCTTGCTTGTTCCCGGAACGGCCCAGATTGTGGCCGGGGACAAGCGACTTGGCCGCCTTGCCCTGCGCCTGACTTTCACGGCCTGGGCACTGGTGATCGCCGCCGTCGTACTTGCCCTTCTGAGCCGGGACACACTGCTGAACCTGTTCACCAACCCGTGGACGTCGCTGCCGATCATTGTCCTGCTGGCGGCCGCGGCGGTGGGTTGGGCCGTGATGTTCCTGAACACCCTGGTCATTATCAAGCCGTCGCTGCTGGCGCCGGGCATGCGCGGGCTGGTCAGTGCCGCCATGGTGGTCCTGATGGTGCTCACGAGCGGTTCACTGGGCTACTGCGCGTACCTGATCAACTCCGGGCGCAATGCCATCTCCTCCATCTTCCAGACCGGCCCCAACATGGACCCCGTGGACGGGCGGTACAACTTCCTGGTCATGGGCGGGGACGCCGGGGAGAACCGCACCGGACGGCGCCCCGACTCCATTATTGTGATCAGCGTGGACGCCAAAACGGGCCAGGGCGCCACGATCAGCATCCCCCGCAACCTGCAAAACGCGCAGTTCTCCCCCAAATCCCCGCTGTGGGGCGTGTATCCGGAAGGGTACGACTGCGGGGATGAATGCATCATCAACTCGCTGTACACCGATGTCACCAACAACCACGCTGACCTGTACCCGCACGACGCCGACCCGGGCGCCGCAGCCATGATGGATGCCGCCGGCGGGGTGTTGGGCCTGGAAATCCAAGGCTATGTCCTCATTGACATGGGCGGTTTCTCCTCCCTCATCGACGCGTTGGGCGGGGTCACCGTCAATGTCGGCGGCTGGGTGCCCCTCAGCGGCGACGACGTTGGCAACGGGCTGCACCTGCCGCCCACCGGCTGGATCTCTCCCGGCGTGCAGACCCTCAACGGCTACCACGCGCTCTGGTATGCCCGGTCCCGCGAATGGGTGACCGATTACGCCCGCAGCCAGCGCCAGCAGTGCATCCAGGCCGCCATCCTGGCCCAGATGGACCCTGCCACGGTGCTGGCGAAGTTCAATTCGCTGGCCGCCGCCGGGTCCAAGGTCTTTGAATCGGACCTGCCCGCCGGCCAGTTGGGCAGCTTTGCCTCACTGGCGCTGAAGGCAAAGTCGCACGAGCTGGCCCGGCTGACCATTGGCCCACCCGACTTTGACCAAAACTTCCCCACCTACCCTGACTTTGACCTGGTCCACCAGCGCGTGCAGGCGCTGCTGCACCCGGTGCAGACCGCAGCGGCACCGGCACCGGACCCTGCTGCGCCCTCGGAACAGGCACCGGATCCGGCGGCACCGGCTGACCCGGGTGCCCCCGCGCCTGAGGCGCCTGCCGCACCCGAAACCCCCGCCCTGGCACCGGCGCCGGAGGCCCCGGCCCCGCCGTCGCCGGACCTTTCCGCGGAGTACCTGCAGCAGTTGGCGATCAACGGCGACGACGCGGCACTGTCCGAGCTGCTGGGCAACAACGGGACGTGCTCGCCGGGCTAGGAACCCCTTCCTGATTGCCGACCCACTATTTTCACTTGCTTTGCTTTGTCTTGCTTGCTTTGCTTTGCTTTGCTTTGTCTTTGTCTTTGTCTTTGTCTTTGTCTTTGACCAGGAGGAACACCCGAATGTTTGCACTGACAAATACCACCCGTGACTACGCGTGGGGGTCCGCAACTGCCATTGCCGGGTTTTTGGGCACCGAACCCGGCGGCGGCCCCGAGGCGGAACTGTGGATGGGTGCACACCCGGATTCGCCGTCCCTGGCGCTCACGCCCGACGGCCCGGTGCCGCTGGACCGGCTGATCTCGGCCCACCCCGCCACGACCCTGGGCACGGAAGCCCTGGCTGCGTTTGGTGCCAGGCTGCCCTTCCTGGTCAAGCTGCTCGCCGCGGACAGGGCGCTCTCCCTGCAGGTGCACCCCACCCAGGAGCACGCCACCCAGCGTTTCGCGGACGAAGATGCGGCCGGGATTGCCCGGGACGCACCGAACCGCAGCTACAAGGATCAGCAGCACAAACCTGAAATGCTGCTGGCCCTGACACCGTTTGAGGCGCTGTGCGGTTTCCGTCCCACTGCGGAGGCCGCGGACCTGTTCCGGTGCATTGCCGGTTTCATCACGGACGACGGCGGGGGCGTGGCGGCGCTGCTGGCAGAAGTCCAGATGGTGCTGAACTCGCGCATGGCCGGCCCCATGGTGGTCCGGAGCGCCTTCCAGGCCCTGGTCAATGGCGGCGCCGAGACGGCCGCGCTGCTGGAGGTGGCGGTGCCTGCCGTCGCAGCCGCCGCAGCCTCCGGCGCGCAGCTGCCCCCGGCGTTGCTGACCGTGGTGGACCTGGCGCAGCAGTACCCGGGCGATCCGGGCATCCTCGTGTCGTTGCTGCTGAACCGTGTGTCCCTGGCCCCCGGCGAGGCCATTTACCTGCCGTCCGGAAACATCCACGCCTACCTGCACGGGTTGGGCCTTGAAGTCATGGCCTCCTCCGACAACGTCCTGCGCGGCGGCCTGACCGGCAAGCACGTGGATGTTCCCGAACTGCTGGCCGTTGTTGATTTCACCCCGTCCCCGGTTCCCGTGGTCCCCACCCGGGTGACAGAGCTGGGCCAAAAGGTGTGGGAGCCGCCCTTTGCCGAGTTCGCCCTGCAACGGGTGGACCTGGCGGCCGGTTCCGCACCTGTCCCGCTGGTTCAGAACGGGCCCCTGATTGTTGTGGCAACCTCGGGCTGTGTGCTGTTGGACTCCCCCCGCGGCGACTTGCAGTTGAGCCGCGGCGGATCTGTTTTTGTGCCGTCCGCCGAAGAGCCGGTCATGGTCCACCCGCACACTGATGCCGCCGGTGAATCCTCCGTGGTCTTCGCCGTGACCTGCGGGGCATTCGACTCGTGAAACCCATTTTGCAGACAAGCGTCTGGGCGGAGTTTCAACGCCGCCTGGGCAAGAAAGTCCATGAAGGCGCCGGCCGGGACTGGAGCTTTGTGGCTGTGCAGGAGAGCACGCCCCTGGGCATGTACCTGTACGTTCCGTACGGCCCGTGCGCGCAGGACGCGGCCGCCTTCGATGATGCCATGACGGCGCTGGCCGCGCTGGCGAAAAACGTCAAGGCACAGTACGTGCGCATTGAACCGGTCGCTGCGGCGCTGGGGGCGGACGGGGCCAGGGTTCTTTCCACGCGGGGCCTGGTGAAGGCGCCCAGCGATGTGCAGCCGGCCCTGACGTGGAAGGTCGACCTGACCCGGGACGAGGCGGAGATCCTGAAGGGGATGCGCAGCACCAGCCGCAACCTGTTCCGAAACATCCACAAAAAGGGTGTCACCTTTGAGACCTCCACGGATCCTGCCGAGCTGCCCATCCTGCTGGGCTTCCTCGCGCAGGTCTCCGGCCGGGCAGAGTTCAAGGCCCAGTCCAACAACTATTTGAGCACGGCGGCACAGGTGCTCATGCCTGCCGGCGCAGCCAAATTGTTCATCGCCCGGCTGGACGGTGAGCCGATCGCGGCCGCACTGTCCTACGACACGGCGGAAACGCGCGTGTATGCCCATGCCGCCGCCGACGACAATTACCGCAAACTCAATGCCGGAATCCCCCTGCTGGTGACCATGATGATGGACGCCAAGGCCGCAGGAATGACCGAGTTCGACATGTGGGGTGTCAGCCCGGAGGACGAACCGGACCACGCCTGGGCAGGCTTCTCCCGTTTCAAGCGCTCCTTCGGCGGTGCCGAGGTCTCCTACCTTGGCACGTGGGACCTGCCGGTCAACACGCTCATGTACAACGCGTACGGGGCGACCCGGAAGGCCCGTTCGATCCTGCGTGGGGCGTTGGGAAACGGCCGCCGCACCCTCCGCGGCGTTAGGGCAAAACTGGCCAGGGGTTAGGTCCCGGCAACCTGTGGCAGGACCGGTGGGACGACGACGGGGCCAGCCTGCGAGAACGGCGGAACTTCTCCGCTGTTTCGCAGGCTGGCCCCGTCGTCGGTGCGTCGGCTCAGCCCGGCGGGCGTCAGGCCTTGCGGGCGTAGGTTTCCCACTTGGCGGCCTGGTGCTCGCCCTCGACGAAGCGGATGGTGCCGGACTTTGAGCGCATCACGATCGACTGGGTCATGACCCGGCCCTTGTCGTAGCGCACGCCCTTGAGCAGGTCGCCGTCGGTGATGCCGGTGGCGGCGAAGTAGCAGTTGTCACTCGTGACCAGGTCGTTCGTGGACAGGACGCGGTCCAGGTC
>JBBSQT010000159.1:0-5376 GCA_038243775.1 Actinomycetales bacterium
CCTCCCCCGGTGCCGTCCCCGCCCAGGCTCCGGCGGGGGAGGCACCTGCTGGGAATACGGCGTCGGACGCCACATTTTCCGATGCCAGGGGATGGGTTGCCCCGGCCACCTTCATCCCGGACGACGACGTGCCGCTGCTGCAGGTCAAGGACGTTGTCAAGGACTTCCCTGTCACGGCCGGGGCCATCCTGCGCCGCCATGTGGGCGACATCAGCGCCGTCTCCGAGGTGACGCTCGCCATCCCGCGCGGCACCACGCTGGGTTTGGTGGGGGAGTCCGGCTGCGGGAAGACCACCCTGGGCAGGCTGGTGGTGGGCCTGGACATGCCCACCAGCGGATCCATCCTGTTCCGTGGCCGGCGCATCTCCCAGCTGCGCGGCAAGGAGGCAAAGGAGGGCAGACGGAATGTGCAGTTCATGTTCCAGGACTCCTACGCCTCCCTGGACCCGCGGATGCGGGTGCGCTCCATTCTGCGCGAGCCGCTGGACATCCAACACGTTGGCTCGGCCAAGGACCGCAACGACCGCGTCGATGAACTGCTGGCCGCCGTCGGGTTGCCGGCGCGGGCCGCCGAACGGTACCCGCATGAATTTTCCGGCGGCCAGCGCCAGCGCATCGGCCTGGCCCGTGCCTTGGCGTTGCAACCTGGGCTGATCGTGGCCGACGAACCGGTGTCCGCGCTGGATGTTTCCGTTCAGGCGCAGGTGCTGAACTTGATGAAGGAACTCCAGCGTGAGCGCGAGCTGACCTACCTGTTCATCAGCCACGACCTGTCCGTGGTGCGCTACCTTTCCGACGTCATCGCCGTCATGTATCTTGGCAAGCTGGTGGAGGTGGGGCCGGCGCCGGAGGTGTATTCGCACCCGCAGCACCATTACACGCGCGGACTGATCGACACCGTGCCCATCCCCGACCCCGTCGTGGAGCGGGCCAAGGCGAAACTGGGGGTTACGGGCGAACTGCCCTCGGCCATGAACCCGCCCAGCGGCTGCCGTTTTCGCACCCGTTGCCCCATGGCGCAGGCGATTTGCGCGAAGGTGGTGCCACCGCTGCAACCAGGTGGCGGCACTATTTTGATGCCCGCAGCGGAGATTGCGCAGGCTGGGACGGCGGCTGCCGCGGCCGGGACTGTTCCGCACCTGACGGCGTGCCATTTCCCCATCAACGGACATGCCGCGGCCGACACCCTGCGCGGTGGCGCGCAGCATGCCTGAGCCTTGTTGTGGCGCCGCGCGGCCACATCATGTCAGTGTCATCCGGTAATCTGCAGGGATGAGTAAAACCCGGATTGTGTTTGTCCACGGCATGGATGGCTACGGTGCTGCTGCCTGGCCGGTGCAACATCTTTTGGCCGGAAAATACGATTGTCTCTTTCTCAAGCGGACCGGTTTTGACGCCGTCGCCCCTCCCGCCCCCACAGACTTTGCCGCCGACGCGCGGATCGTGGTCGAGGCCCTTGGCAGCGGTGGCCACGTGGTGGCGCACGACCAGGGCGCCATTGCCGCTGTCATGGCTGCCGTTGAGCGGCCAGACCTCATTACGTCGCTGGTTCTGCTTGAGCCGTCCCTGCTCTCGCTGACGGCAGAGTTGGCAGCGGCGCTGGCCTATCGGGAACATCTTGAACCCCTTTATGCGCGCAGCGCCTCAATGGGTGACGCCGCTTTTGCCGCCGAATTCCGCAGGCTGTCGGGGGCGCTGTCCGGACCTGGTGCCGGGCAGGCCGGCATTTCCGGGACGCCGGCGGTGGTCGAGACGGCTGCCCGGATGGCTGCACGCATCCATCTGCAAGCTCCTCCGTGGGAGGCGCCGCTGCACATTGTTCCCGGCGTGCCCACCCTGGTGCTGACAGGCGGTTGGGAGCCTCTCTACGAGGAAATTGCCGCGTACCTGGAAACTACCGGTGCCAAGCACGTGGTCACCCGTGGCGGCCACAGGCCACAAGACGACAGGGAGGGAGCAGCCCTCATCGAGGCGTTTCTCGCCGATCACCCAGGGCGCCATGCTTGAGATCAGGCCCGCGTCGCTCAGCGAATTTTCGCTTCTGCCAGAGTTGGAGGCCGACGCCGACCAGGCCTTCGGCGACCTCGCCGTACCCTTGCCGTATGGGGACTTTCCCCCGCCCGGCACGGCCCAGGACTATGCGGATGCGTTCCACATCATGGTGGCCGGGCGGCCGCCCGTGGGATTCGTCCAACTCGAAATCGTTGACGGGCAGGCACACCTGGAACAGCTGGCGGTGAGCCCGGCCTTTTCCCGTCAGGGGATTGGGCGGGCACTTGTCACGGCAGCCAGAGCCTGGGCCCAGGAAGCCGGGTTTTCCGCCATGACCCTGACCACCTTTGCGCAGGTTCCCTTCAATGCGCCGTTCTATGCCAGCTGCGGATTTGTGGAACTGCCGCAGGGGGAGTGGGGCCCTGAGCTTGCCCAGATTCGTGCGGCCCAAATAAGGATGGGGATGGACAGCTTTGGTCCCCGCGTAGCCATGCACATCACTCTGCCGCCCCGGCACCAGTTTCAACACCGGGAATAACTTGAAGCTTCAATTAGTTTGCCAGGGTGAAACCAACAACCTTTGGAGAAAAATGACTGCCACACAAGACCTGCTGTCCGGCGAGCTGACCATGGGCACCGTGATGCTCAAGGTGGGCGACATGAAGACCATGTCCCTCTACTACCAAAAAGCACTGGGCCTTGACATTGTGGCCGAGGCCGACGGCGGCCTATATTTGGGCCGCGGCACCACCCCGCTCGTCCACCTGCAGCCGGCCGGAGGACTGCACCTGCCCGGCTCCGGCGAGGCGGGACTGTTCCACACGGCACTGCTCTTCAATGACCAGGCCGCACTGGCTGCCACGGTAGCCACCGCAGCCCAGTACAACCCGCAGTCATTTGCCGGCAGCGCCGACCATCTCGTTTCCGAAGCCTTCTACTTCACCGACCCGGAGGGCAATGGCATTGAACTTTATTGGGACAGGCCCCGCGATACCTGGAGCTGGAAGGACGGCCAGGTTGAAATGGCCACCTTGACGCTCGCGCCCCAGCGCTACCTTGAACAGCACCTGACCGAAGAGTCGGTGACGGGGCAGCGCAACGCCAGTGCCGGCGTCGGCCATGTCCACCTGCAGGTGGGAGACGTCGCGACGGCGGAAAAGTTCTACGTGGACACTCTTGGTTTCGAAAAGACCGCCGGTTTCCACGGCCAGGCACTCTTTGTCTCGGCCGGCGGATACCACCACCACATGGCCATGAACGTCTGGAACAGCCGAGGCGCCGGTCCCCGCAAGGACACTCTGGGCCTCGGTGAGGTGCTGATCCGGCTGCCGGAAAAAGACGGCGTCGGTGCCCTGCACGAACGCCTGGCGCGCCGTGGCATCGGTGTTGCCGATGACGGAGCCGATATTTTGTTTGACGATCCGTGGAAAAACCGGATCCGCGTTAGTGTTGATCACGCACAGTCCGTGCAGTGACCTGCCGGACGCACCGGGCCCAACACCGCCCGGCACACCAACTTGAAAGGCACATGCGTGGCCAATTACTCAGAGTTCTTCATCGCCGACCACCACCAGGCCGTCGCCCGCGCCAAGGCACGCGTGGCCGGGACATCACCAGCCATCGACGTGCCGGTCCTGCCCACCCCGGGGCTGAGCGATTTTGAGATTGAGGTGCTGGGCGAATTCGCCGTCAAGAAGGTCCACGCAACCGGCGTGCCCGCCGAACTGAGCCTGGTGGACATCGAACTGGACAACCTGTTCGCCGTGCCGGACGCACTTCTTGAGGTGTTCGCCGAACTCGACGCCCCGGAAGACCCCGAGGACGTGGCGGAGCTGGCCGTCGAGTGGGCCGCCGCCGAGGAGATGGAATCTACGCCGGAGGTCACCGAGCCGCTGCTGCGCGCCCTCGCCGCCATGGCCGCCGCGGCGCTTTCCGCTGCCGAGAACAATGCGAAGATGAGCCTGTTCTTCTACTCCGCGGAGTAGGCGGCGCGGAGGAAGGTCGCGGCACCCATGACCGGGAACACAGAATCCTGGTTGCGCAACGCGTCGCACAATCCATTATTAATCTGGCATAATGGACAGGTACTCGATTCGCATGGCCCCTCTCTCCGTGTGTGATCCTGTCCTTAGAAGTCCGCCGAACGGCCCGCCCCACGGGAGCGTAAAACGGACTTCGCACCTTTTTCGAACCAGGAGAAACCACAAAAGTGGCCGTAAAGATTCGCCTTAAGCGCTTTGGTAAAATGCGCGCACCGTACTACCGCATCGTCGTCATGGACTCACGCGCCAAGCGTGACGGCCGTGCCATCGAGGAAATCGGCAAGTACCACCCGACCGAGCAGCCCTCATTCATTGAGGTCAAGTCCGACCGTGCACAGTACTGGCTCGGCGTCGGCGCACAGCCGTCCGAGCAGGTCTTCAAGCTTTTGAAGATCACCGGTGACTGGCAGAAGTTCAAGGGCCTCAAGGGCGCCGAAGGCACCTTGAAGACCAAGGCTGAGAAGGTTCCCTTCGTGGCTCCGGAAGCCAAGAACGTTGTTGTCAAGGAAGCCATCACCAAGAAGGCCAAGAAGGCTGACGAGGCAGAGGCTGCTGAGAGCACCGAGGCCGAGTAGCTTGTTGGCTGAAGCGCTGGAGCACCTTGTTCGCGGGATTGTTGACTCTCCCGAGGACGTCAAGGTGAGCGTCAAGAACAACCGCCGCGGGGAATCCCTCGAGGTGCGTGTTCACCAAGACGATCTGGGCCGGGTTATTGGCCGCCAGGGCCGCACCGCCCGTGCCTTGCGCACCGTGGTTGCCGCCTTGGCCCACGGTGAACCGGTCCGCGTTGACGTTGTCGACACGGACCGCCGCCGCTAACCTGCCCGGAGCTTGCTTTAGCCACGGCGAGGGCAGGTTTTCAGCAGTAAAGCCAAACGTTTGGCCCCGGCACCATCACGGTGACGGGGCCAAATTTTTCCCCATTTTTAGCAACGTTCTTAGGAGTACCCATGCAGGTCCAGGTAGCCCGGATTGGCAAGCCCCACGGCATCAAGGGCGAGGTGACCGTCCTGGTCCTCACCGATGCCCCCGATTCGCGCTTCGCCGTCGGCGCCGAGTTCGTTGTTGAGCCGGCCGCGATCGGCCAGCTCACGGTCAAGAGCTCGCGCTGGAACAAGGACATCCTCCTGCTGGGCTTCGAAGGCACCACCACCCGCAACGAGGCCGAACTGCTCCGCGGCGCCACCTTGTTCTTCGACTCCGAAGATGACGAGGACGACGACGCCTGGTACGAACACGAATTGCTGAACCTCGAGGTTCGGGTCGGCACTACGGTGGTCGGCAAGGTCGCCGGGCTGCGCACCCAGGCCGTGCAGGACCTGCTGATCGTCAAGGACACCGA
>JBBSQT010000160.1:0-5343 GCA_038243775.1 Actinomycetales bacterium
GGAATCGTTGGAGGATGCCATCATCCGCCGTGCAGCGGTGGAGCTCAATATCGAGGTGGGCAACATTCAGCCGGCGCTGCCCGACTTCCGCTACCGGGCCACCGACGCTTCAGGGATTGTGGAGAACGAGGTTTGCCCGGTCTTCACCGCCGTCTACACGGGCGAGGGCGAGATCGCCCCCAATCCAGACGAGGTGTGCGACTGGGCATGGGCCGACATTGTTGATGTTGAAGAGGCTGTTGCTGCCACTCCGTTTGCCTTCAGCCCGTGGCTGGTCCAGCAGCTGGCTGAGGGAATTTACACCGGTGGACCGTTGCGTTCCTAGCCACTGGCACTTATTGGCTGCTTCCCGGCACCGATTCGCTGACCATGGCCGCACTGTGTTCCCACAATTGCAGCGCCAAGGCGGGGTCTTGGGCTTTTCGGCTCGGTTGGACCGGCTTGCGCCGCACGTAGTATTCCCCGGCAGTCCAGTCGACGCCGGGTTGTGTGGTGGCAAGCCATACCAGGGTGTCGGCACCCTGGGCAGGAGTGAGCATGAACCGCTTGGCCATGGAGCCGTAGGCAAGTTTGATGGCCCCCGCCGACTCCGACGAAAAGCTGCTCCCCACCACCCCCGGGTGAAAAGCCGCGGCGTTGATGCCGTGGTCGCCATAGCGGCGCTGCAGTTCCCTCGTGAACAAGATGTTGGCGAGTTTGGCATTCCCGTACGCGGCATTGGCTCCGTAGTGCTTCGCGGCGTCGAGGTCGTCGATGTCGAATTTGGACATCATCTTGTGGGCCCCGCTTGAGGTGTTGATGACGGTTGCACGGTCAGCCACGAGCTTCTCAATCAACAAGGTCGTCAGCAAGAACGGGGCCAGGTGGTTCACCTGGAATGTCTTTTCGTGACCGTCAATGGTGACTTCCCGGCGCCCCATGACGCCGCCGGCATTGTTGGCCAGCACGTCGATGCGCGGATATTTTTCCGACAGCGCTGCCGCAAGCGTGCGCACCTGGGCCAGTTCCGTGAAGTCGGCCAGGAAGTAGTCGCATTCGAGTTCGTCCGCAATCGCCCGGGTTTTCTCCGGCGAACGCCCCACCAACACCAAGGTGTCCCCAGGATAGGCAAGCATCTTCGCTGCGGCCGCGCCGATCCCGTCGCTGGCACCGGTAATGACTGTTGTACGTTGCATTGTGCATCCTTAGAACAATTTTCAGCATACATCGGATGAATAGGGCCCCACTGGAGACCTTTGCACACGCCCAAGGGAGTTTTCCGCGGTGGACTTTATTTATGCTCCATGCTGAAGGCCGGCGTGGCGCCTCTGTGACAGCTGCGCCACGCCAGCTCCCCGCCTGACGCATGAATATTGCTCTGTGGAATTATTCGCCCGGGCAGCAGCCAAGACGGAGCATAAGTAAAGTTTTCCTCTGCACCCGGGCAATTATGCGCTCCGTACCGTCCGGATCATGCGCAGGGAGGAAGCGGTCCCTGAGAGCAGCGTGGTCGGTCAGTTGGGCGCCGCTGTTATGGTTGCCAGCGCCTGGCGCACCCAATCCAGAACGAGGTCCGGACGATGCACCACCATTTGGGCGGTGACCCGCAGGCACGGCAAGCCCTCAATCAACAACAGATTATTCCTCACCAAGTCGTCGGCCCATCCGGACGGCGTGTCATGGTACTGGGCACCGTCGGTTTCCAGTCCCAGCAGCCCCTCGATCAGCAGGTCCACATGTCCCATCCTCTTGACGTGGAACTGGGACACAACGTTGTATCCCTCCCGCCGCAGGTAATATCTGGCCAGAGTTTCAACAATGGACATCGATTGCGGATCGAGCATCTCAATGACGGCACGCCCTTTGGCGCCCGAACGCCCGGTGAAGGCAGCACGCAGCTGGGGAATGGTGCATTCGTTGAGCACCACAGCGGACTCCAAGACTGTCAGGGCTTCCACTTCAGTGCCGCACGCCACGCACTGACGCACTATATCCATCAATGTTTGATCGCCGTGGACCCTGTGAACCACGCATCCCGGGACCGGACGTCCATGGGCTGCTGCCACATGTGGCATGCCCGGCGTCTCGATGACCCACAAGCCCAGCTGGGCCGCCTTGCTGAAACACGTCCGCCGGGCCTGGTGTTGGGCAAGGCGGATATCCAGCGGATCCGCCCCCGGAAGCGCAAAGTACCCTCTCGCGACCTTGCTGATCAGCCCATCCCGCTCTGCGGTGATGAGGTCCCAGTCGGTGCACCCGCGTTTCACCAGGTCTTTGCGCCGTGCAACTCTGCCAAAGCGGGCAATTTCCGCCACAACCGAACGATTCTCTGCTTCTCTTGTCTTTGCCATGCATCCATGGTTGCCTCGAAGCGGCGGCCGCGGCAGCCCCGTCGTCGCAAGTGTGGACAACGTGTGTCCGGGCGGGGCTGTGGAGGAACCAAAGCGTGGAATTATGCGCCGGCGAAGATTCCAGCGTTGCGCCACTGCGGAGGCTGCGCCTCACCAGCCACCAGCGTTGCGCATGCTCAAAGTGGCTAGAAACATGCGCAGCGACCAGCCCGCTGGAATGCGCATAACTTTGGACCGGCCCCCGCCGCTGGCACAATCTGCACCTGCTGCTGACATCAACAAACGCAACACGCCCGCTTGCACCGGTGCGGCTCAGGCGGGTGTGGACGTTCCATTGTTCGGGCGTTCGAGCATGCGTGCCACCTGCTGCTCCAGCGCCGCAATGGTCACATCCGGCAGCACGATGACGCCCTGGAGCTCACGGCGGACACGTCTGATGGCGGTCTGGCGTTCGGCCGCGCTGGCACCTTCATCCTCAGCGATCCTGATCAGTTTGGACGCCGTTCCCAGCCTGCGGCGCTGGTCCTCGCTGAAGGCAGAATCCTTCAGGCGTCGCGCTTCCTTTTCGGCAACGTCAAAGGCCACGGCGTAAGCGTTGACCGCGTTGCGGTAGTCGTCCCATCGGCTCTTGGAAACGACGTCGGCGACATTGATCGGACGCAGCCCGTCGGCGTCGCGCTTGGCACGCAGGAACGCCACCGTCAGGGGCTCCCGGACGTCGCTCATCATGGGGAAATCGATCAGCTTGGCCACGTCGAGTTCGTAGCTGAGCCAGCGCTTGTTGACCGCGTCATGTTCATCCATCACCTTGGCAACATCTGCCTCCGAGAAGCCGTTGCCGTCCGGGGCAGTGGCGGACTCGCGGTGGCTGCGGACGTCAAGGCCGGCCACTTCGGGGTGCTTGAGCTTGTACATTTCGACTCTGCGCTCGTGGGCGCGTTCCCGGGACGAGAGCAAGGTCTTGAGACCGCCGGCTGCCATTCCGCCCAAGGGAAAGAGCAGCCACCAATATGCGGCGAAGAGTTCCGGGAAGGACATCTTCCCATCGTGTCACCTCACGGCTGCCCAACCAACACTTACACCCAGTATTACCGCGGTTTGCGGGAACAGCCATCCTGCCGCCAGCTATTCTGCCGCCAGCAATAGACGGATGCCGGTGGAGGCGTTGCAGATCAACTGATAGGAAACCTCGGTGATCCGCTCGGTGTTCTGCGTTGTTCCGCTCCGGATTGCGTCAAGGAGCATGTTGTTGACCCCGCCCACCATGGAAATGGCCGTCAGCCGGGCAAAATCCAGGGCCTCCGCCAACTGCGGGGAGCCCTTCCCCTGGGCTTGTTGGGCTTGCGCCTCCGCTTGGCCAATCCCGCCAAGGAGCAGCAACAGCCGCATTGACTCGCCCGCAAAAGCGTTCAAGTAGCCGTACCGTCTCGCCTCAAGCTCAGGGGAGACCCCCACAATTTCCACCAGTATGATGCGGGCTTTGCGGGGATCGTCCAGCATGAAATTGACGACGGCGGCCATGCCGGCGCGCGCCGATTCCAGCGGCTCCATCTCGGCGGCGCCCACAGCATCAACCACGTCACGCATCAGTTGCTGGGACAATTCCTCGAAAACGGTGGTGAGCAAGTGTTCCCTGGAGTCAAACGACTCATAAAAATACCGTTCGCTCAGCCCGGCGGACTGGCAGAGCAACTTGATCTTTGCACCCGGGTATCCCACGGTCCCAAAAACGTCGAAGCCGGCAGCGACAAGTCGCCTGTGCCGTTCCTTGGCACGTTCGGATGAGGGCAACCCGGAGTAGACGCGCCCCAGAGATTCCCCGGAGCCTGGGGCTTCCGGGTCACCGTTCTCCATGAAGGCGCGGTTGCTGAGCACAACCCCACTCTAGTGGACGCGCGATGTCCGGCACCGGCCGGTTGGTGGCGTGAAAGCCGTGGCGTGAAGCGTGGCAGAATGGCAGTGATCCACCATGACAGTCAATACAGCTTCTCCCCGATCACAGCATCACGGCGACGAACCGGAACGGCCCGCCCCTGCTGCCCAGCATGCCCGTGCCAAGAAGGCCCACCAAATTCCCGACATGCCCCGCAGGCTCTTCCTGCTCACCATGGGCTCGGCAGCATTGACGAGCGCATTCCAGGCCAATATTGCCGCCGATGGGCTGCTCACCGAACGCACCCAGTACCGCGTCACCACCCCTGACAACGAGGAAAACCGAAGCGCCGCCCTCCGTTTCCCGGGACGGACCTGGTATTTGCTGGCCGGTTTCCGGGTCAGTTATCGCGATGCCGGGCGCAAGTTGGCGGCGCTGCAGCCGGCCATGAATGAGCGGGCGCCGGCGTCCTATATTGGCTATTCCAACGAAGGCATCGATGTTGCACAACTTTTCATCGCCATCCAGCGGGACGTCTACGAACGCAAAATAGATACCGTCTACTTTTACGGTGACAGTTTTGGCGGCATGGTCGCCGTCGTGCTGGGAGCGCTGCTGGCCGAGCAGGGCCTGAAAGTGAAACTTGTGGTGATGGGTTCCAGCCCCAGCAATGTGGCCGACACCTTGGATCCGGGCAAGGAGTACATCTCCCTCGCCGGCAGGGTGGTCCCTTATTTGGGTGTGGTGGGCCGACTGGCTGCGGGCATTTGGGGCGGCTTGGCAAACCCCAACGGCCAGGGCATGTACCAGTCGGCCCGGAGGGGAATTTCATATTCCTTCGATCCCGACAGCAACTCGTTGATCCTCAGCACCACGCAGGCCACGTTCCTGGCAGCCTTCCCCCGGCAGTACGACGGCGGACTGCCCGCCACCACGGGGGTCGGGCTTCTCTACGACCCCGGCGATTTCATCGTCAGTGCCAGTGCTGCCATCCGGGGCTGGGAGGCCCTGCTGCCGCGCAATCCGCGATTCCTCTACAGCGTCCCCAACACCGGACACGCCAGCCCGGAGATCCACCCGGATGTTTACCGCACGGCACTGACCGTGGTCCTGGATGAACTGGACCCGCTGCCGCTCACC
>JBBSQT010000161.1:0-5321 GCA_038243775.1 Actinomycetales bacterium
GACCACCAGGAGTCGTTTGATGGAAGAGCGCAGTTTCGCCCGGACGTCGTCGCGCACGGTCCAGTCGGTGCGGATGTCGCGGCGCATGACGCCCACCAGCTGGCGCGCGATCTCCGCCAATTTCCCCTCGCCCATAACATTTACGGCCGAGTCGTTCTCAGACACCGCGTCGTAATAGGCCAGTTCGTCAGAGTTCAGCGGCGGATTGAAAGTCTGGCCGCGGCTTCCTTCGGCGTTGATCTCGGCGGCCATCTCCAACAGTTCGGCAATGATCTGCGCGCTGGTAAGCTGCTGGTTCGTGTACTTGCGCATGAGCTCGGTGATGCGCTCGGAGAACGCCCGCTGGCGCACAATGTTGTTGCGCGTGGTCGCCACCGATTCCTCGGACACCAGCTTCCGCAGCGCCTCAATGGCCAACTGCGGGTTCCGGGCGGACCTGGTCTTGGCCAGGAATTCCGGCGTCAGGTCATCCAGTGACGGCTTGGGCATGCCGGCCGCCGAGTAAATGTCCAGTACCTCGCCCGACGTCGTCGCCCCCGCAATCAGTTCGCCGAGCAGGCGCTGAATGTCCTCCGGGATCGGCTCGCCCGCAGCCTGCCGGTCGGCGGCGTCGAACTTGGCCATCCACACCCGGATCTCCTCATACATTTGCACATCCGGGCGCAGCTTCTCCAAGTCGGCGGAACCGGACCCGGAGCACAGCGCCCACGCCCGTGAGAGCTGCCCGCTGTAGCGGCGGTATTTGGAGGCGATGGTTTCATCGTCCGACGGCGCGTTCCCCGGCTGTGCGGGGTCGCGCAGGTAAGCGGTGGCGCCGGTTGCGGCATTGAGCCACGCCTTCGGCCCGCCCTTCTTCAGCACGGCCCGCCAGTCGTATCCGGCCAGCAGTTGCCCCAACGTCCCCAACAGGGTGAGCGTCAGGGCAATAGCCTCATCGATGTTTTTGCCCACGGGTTTGTTGGTCTGGTCTGCCTGCGTGTACTCACCCAGGGCCTTGGTCAGGTTGTCGGCCAGCGGTGCGTACGCCACCAGCAGGCCGTCCGCCTTGCCGCGGAAAGTCCGGTTTACACGGGCCAGGGTCTGCATGAGCAGCGCACCCTTCAACGGCCGGTCCAGATACAGGGTGTGCAGCGGCGGCGCGTCGAATCCGGTGAGCATCATGTCCTTGACGATCACCAGCTCCAACTCGTCGTCGGCGTCCTTGAGCCGCGTCTTCACCACAGCGTTTTCCGAGTCTCGGCGCACGTGATTGGACACCGGGGGAGCATCCGTCGCGTCGCCGGAGTACACCACCTTGATCTTGCCCTTCTCCAGCTCGTCCGAGTGCCAGTCCGGGCGCAAGGCCACTATGGCGCTGTACAGCCGGGCACAAATCTCCCGCGTACCGCCCACAATCATGGCCTTGCCGGGCACCTCGATGAACTTGTGCATGGCGGCCCGCCGGGCCTCCCAATGCGCAACCAGGTCCTGCGCCAGTGCGGCAATGCGCTCCGGTGCGCCGTACACGGCATTGACGACGGCGACACTTGCCTCGATGCGGGCCCGTTCCGTCACGTCCAGGCCCACCGTGGCGTCATCCGCGGCCGTGTCCAGGTCCTCCTCCGTGATGGAGCCTGCCAGCCCCACCTTGATCAGGCGCGGCTCGAAATAGACGGGTACGGTGGCGCCGTCGTCCACGGCCCGGGTGAGGTCGTAAATGTCGATGTAGTCGCCAAAAACATCCCGGGTGTTGCGGTCCGCGAAGGAGATGGGCGTGCCCGTGAACGCGATCAGCGTGGCGTGCGGGAGCGCGTCGCGCAGGTGCCGGGCGTAGCCGTCCAGGTCGTCGTAGTGGCTGCGGTGCGCCTCATCGACCACAACAATAATGTTGCGCCGGTCGGACAGCAGCGGGTGTATGGTGCCTGAGTCTTTCTCGGCTTTGCTGAGGCCAAATTTCTGCAGCGTGGTGAAGTAGATGCCACCGGTGGTCCGGTTGCCCAGCTCCTCCCGCAGTTCGGTGCGGCGCTTGATCTGCCGGGGCTGCTCGGGCAGCAGCTGGCTTTGCATAAAGGTCTCGTACAGCTGCCCGTCGAGTTCGTTGCGGTCGGTGATGACCACCACCGTCGGGTTTTTCAGTCGCGGATGGCGGATGACCCGGTTGGTGTACATCTCCATTTCCATGGATTTGCCGGATCCCTGGGTGTGCCAGACGACGCCGGCCTTCCCGTTTGATTCCACCGCTTGGACGGTGCTTCCCACGGCTTTGGTGACGGCAAAGTACTGGTGGGGCTTGGCAATCCGCTTGCTCAGCCCGTTGGCGTTTTCATCGAACGCGGTGAAGTCGTGGAGCAGCTGCAGGAAACGGTCCTGGTTATAGAGACCCATTATCGCGGTTTCCATGGAGGTGACAGCCTCCCCGTCGATGGTGAAGCCCAAGGGGACGGGCACGCCGTCGTCATCCACATTCCACGGTGAGAAGTGGTTGAACGGGGTGAAGGGTGTGCCGTATTTGGCCTGGATGCCGTCGCTGGCCAAGGTGAAGACGCAGAAGCGGAAGGCCATGGGGAATTCGCGCAGGTAGGTTTGCAGCTGGGCGTGGGCGGCAACCAGATCGGCCTGGGCACTGCCGGCCTTCTTCAGCTCGATGATGCTCACGGGCATGCCGTTGCAGTAGAGGACCAGGTCGAAGCGTCTCTTGTAGTCTCCGGCAATGAGCGTGACCTGGTTGACGGCGAGCCAGTTGTTCTGGTCGGGGTCGGCGGACAGGAGGTGGATGGTGGCGTTGACGTCGGCACCGTCGGGGTCAATGTAGCTGAGCTTGTAGCCGTTGACCAGGTAGGAATGGATGCGCTGGTTTTCGGTGATGGAGTCGTTGGACTTGGGAGCGGTGATCTCCGCGAGGGCCTGTTTGAGGTACTGCAGCGGCACCGTGGGGTTGAACCTCTGCAGGGCGGCAAGCATGCGGGGGCGGATGAGCAGCTCGGACCAGGATTCGCGTTCGCCCTTGCCCGGGGCAATGTCCTCGCCGTGCGTGGGTTTCCAGCCAAGCGGTTCGGCCAGCTGCTCAAGGGCCAGGCCCTCCCAATCGGCTTCGGAAAAGCCGTTGCCTGCCATTGCCATGATGTGTTCTCCCCGTGTATCTGGATTTGATATTGACGCTATCAGCACGGGCAGTAGCCGCCGCAGTATGACCCGGTAGGAGGGGTTATCAGTGCTCCCGAGTGTCGTGGATAAACGTTGCAACTTTCTTTGCATGTCCCGCAGGCGTTTAAACTCTTGTACGTTTTCTTTACATGTCTTTCCGGCGTCCGTGTTCCGCGGTTGCACCTCCGGCGAAAGCCTTCCCACGACGAAAATTTGATTGTTACCGCTTGGTCGATGACAAAAACCGCGAAAACAAAGGGATCCGCGGGTATGCGAATTATTGGTTGTCCGGTTCCCATGCCCCTGTGAATCAGTTCAGCCCGGGTGCACAGCCGTCGCGGATAGAATGTGTGGTCGAGACCCGCCCGCCAGCCAAACGAAGGAACACGATGACGAAGAAGACCAAGGGCAAGACTGTGCGAAAGCATGTCACCTCCGTCGGCCAGCTGCGGGCTTCACGTGCGATTGACGCCGTCGTGCCTGCCTATATCCAGTGGTGCCGGGAAACCCACGATTTGCCCACTGAAGATGCCATGGTGTATTTGAAACCTGTCGAGTCACTGGTGGCAGCATACTTTGAACTGACACCGTCGTCGGTGGCCACCGCCTTCGAGGCGGAACCGTTCGGCACGGCGCTACAAACGATGTACGTGGCCGCCGGCGTCACCGACGGGGCCATCGAGTTCGCGTTCGAAGCCATCCACTTGTACGTCAAATTCCTGGGCATGAGCGGGACCTGGACGGGCACGGAGTTCGATTACGAGATCATCGATGAACTCTTCCACATGGATGAGGATGAGGCCCTTGCCGAGCTTGAGGGTCCGGAGCTGACGCCGCCACTGCCCAGCCCGGAGGAGGAACTGGCCGCCCTGACCGGGACCGAACTGGCCAGGCGGCTGACCGCGTTCCTGCAATGGCTCGGCGACGGCAGGCAGGTCACCTCCACCGGCTCCTTGAAGCTGCTGGAAATTGAAGGGGCCGCCGCCGCGGTGGGCATTGCGGCCAAGGGAGCCGAACGCAACGCCAAGCGCCAGGAACTCTCTGGCTTTGACGCCACCAATTTGCCGGAAGGCACACCCCGAACCGTGAAGACCATGCACGAGCTGCCCCTCCTGTCCAAGATTTGGGCGGCGCTGGAGGGTGGCGGGTTCATTGACATCCGCTCCACCAAGGTCCGGCCCACCCCAAACGTCGAGGCCTTCCTTGACCCCGGGCATCCGGGGCATCTGCCGGCCATGCGCGGCCTGGCCGCAGATTTCCTCTCGGTTGCAGTCAAAGGGGAACAGGCGTGGGCGCCCTGGGTGGTGCAGGCGGCGGAGGCCCAGGCGGGGCTGCTTTACGCCGCAACGCTGCCCAACGCGACGGTGACGGTGGCATCGATGAGCGACACGGACATGCTGGCCAGCATGGGCGTGGAAGAGTTCGGTGGCCGGCATTTGCGCAGGCGCATGACCGAGCTGGCCGAGTTGGGACTGGTCACCATGGACAAGTATGTTCGGGTGCCGCCGGGCCTGGTGCCTGTGGTGTTGCAGGCGTTGGGAGAGCCCGTGGCGGACGACGGCGGTGCCGAACCAATGCTTCCGGGCTCCGTTGGCCTGGCCCCCACCCAGGCGGTTCCGACGCATCCCGTGCCGATCCTGCAGCTGAAGGTGTCAATTCAGGACGCCAAGCCGCCTGTGTGGCGCCGGTTGCAGCTGAGGTCTGACCTGACGCTGGCACAGCTGCACCGCATTATTCAACTGAGTTTCGAATGGCTGGATTACCATCTGCACGAGTTCAACTCCGGTGGGCGAAACGGCAGCTATTACGGCCCGCTGGATTCCTACGACGACGGCTTTGGCGACCCGTTTAGCGATCCGCCACAGGATGAGACGGCAGTGACCGTGGGGCAGCTGCTGACCGCAGAGAAGGACCACTTCACGTACACCTACGACTTTGGCGACAATTGGCGGCACAAGATCACCTTGGAGAAAATTCTGCCGTTTACTCCGGGAAGTCCGGCCGTGCGCTGCACCGGCGGCCGCGGCATGGGCCCGGCCGAGGACAGCGGCGGGGTATGGGGTTGGCAGAACGTCGTGACAGCCGTCAATGACCCCTCCCACGAGGAACACACCGAGTACCTGGAATGGCTGGGCATGCGAGTCGGGGAAACCCTCGATCCGAAGGAGTTCGACAAGGAAGCGCTGGACGAGGACCTC
>JBBSQT010000162.1:0-5318 GCA_038243775.1 Actinomycetales bacterium
CATCTTCAAGTCCGGCAACCCGGCCCGGCGTGCCGCCGCCGTCGTGAAGGCCACCACCTTCTTCGACGATGCCAAGGTCATTGCTGACGTCTCCCGCGGCTTGGGCGAGGCCATGGTCGGCATCAACGTCGCCGACATCCCTGAGCCGCACCGCCTGGCCGAGCGCGGCTGGTAACAGCCCGGCAGCAGGGACCGGCGGCGCCGGGGCGGGTGCGAAAGCGCGGCCCCGGCGCCGCCGTTCTCCCCCGTTCAACGCCCGACCTTCAGCGCCCGACTTTCAGCGCCCGACGTTCAGCGCCCGACTTTCACCGCCCGACCTTCAGCGCCCGACTTTCACCGCCCGGCGCTATCCCACCAATGGTGTGTTTTTCTCCGACGCTATCCCATTTTTCCGGAAGGATTCCCCATGCCCAAGCCCTTCGCCGGCCTGATCGCCTATCCCATTACGCCCCTGACGCACGACGGCGAAGCCGACCTGGCTGCCGTTGCGCACCTTGTGCGCGGCGCAGCAGAAGCGGGTGTTTCCGGGATTGCGGTGCTTGCCACCTCGGGTGCGGGAGTGACCTATGACCGGGCAGAGCGGCAGACCGTGGTGGAGGCTGCGGTCCAGGCTGCCCGTGACGAGGCAGTAGCGGGCGGGCAGCCGCCTATTCCCGTCTATGCCGCAGTAAGCGCCGCCGCCACCCTCCAAGCGGTGCAGTTCGCCCGGGACGCCGAAAAGGCGGGGGCGGGCGGGCTGCTGCTCGCACCCTTTTCCTACCTTCCGTTGTCGGAAGGGGAAGTCCGGGGACTCTTCGCCGAGGTCTCCGATGCCACGGGGTTGCCGTTGTGCTTCTACAACAAGCCGCTTCAGACCCAGTTCGACCTGACACTGGAGACCCTGGCAGAGCTCGCAGGATCAGGCAGGGTGGTGGCAGTGAAGGAAACCATGCGGCGGGAAGACATTGAAGCCCGCGTCCGCGCACTCCGCGATGCCGCGGGCCCGGATTTTTCGCTGGGGCTCAGCGCCGACGTCCAGCTGCTTGCCGAGCTGCCCGACGTCGATGCCTGGCACACGGGCCTGGCCGCACTGATGCCGGAAGAGTACGTCCAGGTGTGGGACAGGGCCCGAAAAGGAGCGCCGCAGGGGAGCGGCGCGGCTAGGCTCCGTGCGGTCGCCCAGGTTCTGGCCGGGATGCCGCATTCAGTGGGAGCATTGCACGCCCTGGCCCGGCAACTCGGGGTGCAGACGGCGAACCCCCGCGGTCCCTTTGGCGCTGCAAGCGATGAAGATGTGGCGCTGCTGCGCGGAGTCTTGGCCTAGCGTTGCCCAAAATCCAGCCATTGCTGCGACAGCGTTGGGAAAAAACACACCATTGCCGGGATAGCGTCGGAAGTTAAGGCTCGGAAGTTAAGGCTCGGGCTGTTCCGGCTCGGGCTGTTCCGATTCGGGCTGTTCCGGCGCCGGCGGGTGGAACCACCAGGTCTGGCCCTTGCCGATCAGCTCAAAACCGGAGCTGCCAAACAGGCGCTGGCCGTCCGGCGTGGCGTTGATCAGCAAATGCTCCGCACCGGCATTGAACGCCGCCTCGGCAAGACGGTCCAACAGGGCCGTGCCGATGCCTGAGCGGCGATGCTGCGGCGCAACCACCATGTCGAATATTCCGGCCAGGTGCTTGCCGTCCTGCTCTGGCGCGAGATGCGCATAGGACCGTCCAGCCCAGTCATCACCGATGCGCGCCGTTGCCAGCCACACCTGCTCCGCCTTGATGGCTGTCAGTGCCACACGGCTGTCGGGCACCTCGCTGGTCCCGGCCACGGATTCCACATCGAGCGCCCGCGTCATCCACCAGGGCTGCCAGCCCCGCTCAAAATGGTTCTGCGGCAAAATCCCCGGACGCATGGCCGCGTTCATCCACACTCCAACCGCCTTCGCCCCGCGCCGCTTGGCCTCCTCCAGCGCCGGCTCCAGCCCCGCCATGGTGACCTCGGTGGGGAACATGCAGAGCATTTCGGACGTCTCCGGCAGCCACACCCAGTCCATCCGGTGCGTGGAAAATGACCGCCCGCCAGTCGCCTCTGCCAGCGCCTTGAACCAGGCGTGCTGTGTGCGTTGGCAGTCGGAGAGTGTAACCATGATGAATCTTCCAGTTGTGGCGGCGGGTGGGGCTTAACCGGGTACGACGGCGGATCTTGGGTTCCGCCGTCGTGCCTGGTTTTGGGGGACTACTTTTGCTTGAAGACCAGGGACATGGGGGTGGTTTCCGTGGTCTGCCCCTGCGGGTTGTCACGGAAGATGTCCTCCAACACGTTCTTTGCCAGTGCTGTGTCGTGGCCCAGGGCGACAACGCCAAGATCGTTGGCGTCCATGATGGCGGTGCCGGCGAAGGTTGCGGCATATTGCGCCGGAACCGTGTCCCGGACCAGTGCGCTCAGGCGGGCGGCGACGCCGTCGGGATCAACCGGTGCGTACTTCACGGAGTGGGTGGAGGTGCCCACCTGGTAGCCGGCGGCGCCGTCGATCGCGTTGATGTTGTGGCCCACCACCTCGTAGAACACGCCCGATTTTCCCTGCAGCTTGCCAACCACAGAACGCGCCGAGGCGTACATGATCTTCGGCAGGCCCACCTCGTCGATGGCCAGCTGCATGGACCAGGGGCTGGCCAGGCCGATGCCGCCGGGGTTGCGGGTGACGAACTTGGAGAAAATGCGTGCCGCGTTGGAGACCTTGATGTCCCAGACCGGGATTGAGCGCCCCTGTGTCATGGCAACGATCTTTTCCGAGACAAACAGGTACCAGGGGGTGTCGGCGGTGGCCGTGCCGTGGTCTCCGCCCGCCCCGCCCAGCCCGTCAAAGTAGCGCTTGATGTACTTCATGACGGCGGGGTCAAAGTCGGTTTCCTTGTAGAAGACCTCGGTGCGCAGGGGGTAGCGGCGGAACGTTCCGGCGGTGCCGGGGACGGTGATGTCCAGCGCCTTGTCGGCATTGGGGATGTAGTCGCTCTTGTTGTCAATGCCGGCCAGGACCTCGGGCTCGTCAAAGAATTCGCGCAGCCACAGCTCGGTGTTGATCAGGCGCCAGAACACCATGGTGGAGCCGGAGCTCTTGCCGCTGAGCAGTTCCTCAAAGGCGTAGATGACCGCGTCCTGGTTCCAGTACGGGCGGGCGCCGAAGGAGCTGGAGAGGAAGATCTCGTAGATCTTTTCCTTCATGTGGCCAAACCATTCGGCCTCCGGGGTGGTGAAGCCGATCTTGTTGCGGCGGTTGCTGATCATTTCCGGCAGCAACTCCCGGGTGGCGTCGCGCAGGATGCGCTTGTTCCAGCCGCCCTTGATGATGGACTCATCGTCAAGGCTGAACAGGAACTTCACCACTTCCTTGTCCAAAAACGGCACGCGGCCCTCCAGGGAGAAGCGCATGGTGTTCTTGTCCTCATAGCGCAGCACGGCCGGCAAGGACTTGTGGAACAGGTCGTCAATGAGGCGCAGCTTCAGGTTGTCCGCAATGTTGGAGAACTTTTCCGACTTGTATTTCGCCGTGAACTTCGGCTCCAGCAGGGCGGAGATGCCCAGTTCCTTCTTCAGCGTCAGCTTGCCCTTGATGCGGAAGCGGGCCAGCCGGAAGAGGATGTCGGAGCTGGAGGCCAGTTCCTTGGCAAGCTTGGCGTTCTGGCCGTTCTTCTTCAGCTGGCGCAGGTAGGCAAAGTAGTAGGGGATGTAGCCGGCCATCATCTCGTCCGCGCCCTGGCCGTCGAGCAGCACCGTCACGTGCTTGGAGGCCTCGCGCATGACCTGGTACTGGGCGTACGGGCCGGAGGAGATGATGGGCTCCTCCATGGTGCGCACAAAATCTTCCAGGTCTTCCACAAATTCGCCCGGCTGGGGCAGGATCTTGTGGCTGATGACATTGCCTTCGCAACGGGCCAGGACGGCGTCGGCGTACTTCTCCTCGTCGTTGATGGAGTTGGGGAAGACCGCCGAGAACGTCTGCTGCTTGGCTCCCAGGGAGTCCGTGGCGGCAGCGTTCTCCTGCATCAGCTTGTTGATGGTGGCAACGACGGCGGACGAGTCCAGTCCGCCGGACAAGGCCGTGCCGACGGGGACTTCCGACTGCAGGCGCAGGCGCACACCCTCGGTGAAACGCTCCCGATACTCGTCAATGACGGCCTCGGAGTAGGGTGTCTCCACCTTGGCCAGCTCCGCCAGTTCTTCCTTGAACCTGGTGTACGAGCTGATGGTCAGGGTGCCGGCGGGGCCGGCGTCGGAATCAACGGTGTTCAGGACCAGCTTTTCGCCGGGCATGAGCTTGTGCACACCGGCAAAGAAGGTGGAGGGCTCATCGTCGTGGATCCGGAACTTCAGGTAGCGGAACAGGATCCGCTCATCCACTTCGCGGTCAATCTTGTTTGCGGCCAGCAGCGGCTTGATTTCCGAGCCAAACAGCAGGGTGGGGGCCTTGGTGGTGCCGGCGGTGGCGTAATACAGCGGCTTGATGCCGAAGTGGTCGCGGGCCAGGACCAGGCGGTTGTTCCTGCGGTCGTGGATGGCAAAGCCAAACATGCCATTGAACTTGTCGAAGGCGGCGTCGCCCCACTCTTCGTAGGACTGCAGGACAACTTCGGTGTCAGAGTTGGTGGTGAAGGTCCGGCCCAGGGCTTCAAGCTCGGCGCGAAGGTCCAGGTAGTTGTAGACCTCGCCGTTGTAGACCAGGACAGTTTCGCCGTCGGAGCTGAACATGGGCTCCTGGCCGTGGGCCACATCAATAATGGAGAGGCGGCGGTGTGCCAGCCCTACGTTGCCCTGCGTGTAGATGCCCTCGCCATCGGGGCCGCGATGCACCATGCACGCATTCATCTGCTTCAAGAGGGATTCGTCTTCCCCATAACCGTAGTAACCGGCAATTCCGCACATACTTGCTTACCTCATCTTTAGCACGTCAGTCCTGCCGACAATGCTACTTGCTTGCGGACCGCTCCCGGCCCACCGCGCCCGGCGAGTAACGGAAGTTATCTGTGTGAGATAGCGCCCACTTATGATGTAAGGGTGAATTTCAACTCCGCAAAAACGCCCGCCAAGGGCCCCAAGGTCGGCGTCCTGGCACTTCAGGGCGACGTTCGAGAACATGTCAGGGCCTTGGAGGACTGCGGTGCCACGGCCGTGCCGGTGCGCCGCCCGGGTGAGCTGGCCGCCGTCGACGGTTTAATCATTCCCGGCGGCGAGTCAACCACGATGGACAAGCTGAGCCGCATTTTTGGGCTGCGCCAGCCGCTGATGGAACGCATAGGAGCCGGCATGCCCGTGTACGGCAGCTGCGCCGGGATGATCCTGCTGGCGGATGA
>JBBSQT010000163.1:0-5317 GCA_038243775.1 Actinomycetales bacterium
ACTGTGAAAGGCGGCCTTCCCACAGCCACAACATTGCATGTCGTGGTGCCAGGAAGACCGCCTTTAAGTCACAGACTAGCGACGCAGGCCGAGGCGCTCGATGAGCGTACGGTAGCGGGCGATGTCGGTGTCCTTGAGGTACGCAAGCAGGCGGCGACGGCGACCAACCAGGCCCATGAGGCCGCGGCGGGTGTGGTGATCGTGCTTGTGCATCTTCAAGTGCTCAGTCAGGTCGGTGATACGACGTGAGAGCATCGCAATCTGAACCTCCGGCGAACCGGTGTCATTTTCAGTGGTTGCGAAAGCCTGCATGATTTCTTGCTTTACAGCGGCGTCAAGTGCCACAGGTAACTCCTACATTATGTGCCGTGAACATGAGCCCGGTTCCGACGCAATTGCTTGCCCCGCACACAGACGAATCCAGCCACCACGGACTGCAGCCGGATTCCACCTTTCAGTTTAGTGCAGGGAGGCGGGTTCTGTCGAAGCAGGTGAGCAAGGACTCACTGCCCAACAGCCCAGGCGAGCACTTCCCGGGCCTGGTCAACATCCAGGTGCATCTGTTCGATGAGTGCCTCCGCTCCGGTGTAGGCCACCATGCCGCGCAGCCGTTGCACAAATTCCACTGCCACGTGCTGTCCATACAGGTTGAATGTCTCCACGGGCTCTTCGGGCCGGTCGATCACGTAAGCCTCAACTTGCCGGCTGACGCCCACGAACGTGGGGTTGGAGCCCACCGAAATGGCTGCCGGCCAGCGCTGCCGCGCCATATCAACCAGCCAGCCGGCATAGACTCCGTCGGCCGGGATGATCCCGCACGCATCGGGTGAGAGGTTCGCCGTCGGGAAACCAAGTTCACGCCCGCGCGCGGCACCGTGGACCACCTCACCGCTCATGGTGTGGGGCCTGCCCAGGACGGCCGACGCCGTTTCGACGTCGCCCTGGCGCAGTGCCTCGCGGACCCAGGTGGAGGACCAGCGCCGGTCATGGCCTTCCTCATTGACCACCACGACGTCGAAGCCCAGCTGCGTGCCCAAGGCCACCATGGTCTCCAAGTCGCCTGAGTTGGCGTGCCCGAAGCGGACATCCTGTCCCACCACAACAGCGCACGCGCCCAACGTGTCAACGAAGACGCTGCGCACAAACTCTTCGGGGGTCTGGGCGGCAAATTTCAGCGTGTACGGCATCACCAGCACGCCGTCCAGGCCCAGGGCGGCCATGGCTGAGAGCTTGTCGGCCAGGCCCATGATCTGCTCGGGGGCCGATTCCGGGCGGTGGACCAATGCCGGGTGCGGGTCAAAGGTCAGGGCGACGGCGGCAGCGCCACGGGAGGCCGCCTCGGCGCGCACCTGGGCGAGAACTTCCTGGTGCCCCTTGTGGAGCCCGTCAAAGTTGCCCAAGGTGACCACGGCGGGACCAAAGCCTTGGGGCACTTCTGCCAGGGAATTCCAAATCTGCACTACATTTCCTCATCCACTAAATTGCTCGCCCTGCTGCCACCTTTACGGGCCATGTCCGGGGGCGTTTGAACGGCCCTGTCCAAGATTACCCGCTGATTGGTGCCGGGCCGGTCCATGGCTCCTGCGGTGTGCGCAGATCCGCGGCTGCGAGGGAAAGCACCCACCGGTCCGAGGGGGTGCCGCGGTCGTTGTAGTCGCCACGGATGTGCCCGTCGAAGCGGAAGCCGAGCTTCCAGGCCAGCTTCCTGCTCCCCCAGTTCGGCACCAGCGCGTGCCAGTGCACGTAGCCGAGGTTGAGCTGGTCAAAGGCGTAGTCCAGCAGCAGCCGGGCGGCCGCCTCCGCCGCGCCCGTGCCGCGGGCGTGCGGTCCAAAGTTGATGCCGACCGCAGCGGCTCCCGGGTTCTTGCATTGCAAATCCAGCGTGCCCAGCAGGCCGTCGGTCCAAGGGTCGACGGCGGCAAAGGTGAGGGTTTCCCCGCTGCGCCAGCCCTCGGGGGTGAGCGTGTTAATAAAGTGTTCGGCGTGGTCCATGGTGTAGCCCAGCGGAACCGTGGTCCAGCGGACGGCCTCGGGGTCGCGGCAGTTCTCGACCAGGGCAGGGGCGTCCGCCAGGGTCAGGGCCCGCAGCACCACCGCATCATGGCGCAGCTCCGGCACAACCGGGGAAACGTCCAGCCCGGCCTTGGCGGCAGCCGGCTCCGGCCGGCCGTCCAGCCCCGCATTGTGCTGTGCCCGGCTTTGCGTGAACAGCAGCCCGTCGGCCACCCGGCCGTCGACGCGGCCGAGGCCGGGAATTTGTGCGGCCAGGACGAAGCCGCAGCGCCGGGCGAGCTCTGCACTGGTGTCGTTGCCAAGCGTGGTGCGCCAGTGCAGGATTTCCAGTCTTAAGGTGCCGAAGGCAAAACCCTTGAGCAGGTCGATGGCGCGTTGGGCGCAGCCGGTGCCGCGGCCGGAGGGCAGCATCTTGATGCCCACGCTGGCGGTGCCGCCGGGGTGGGTGGAGAAAATGTCCTGCAGGCTCAGAGTGCCCACCACCTGGTCCACGCCGTCGAGAGTTTCCTCAATGGCAAAGCGCAGGTAACGCCCCGATTCCCAGCCGGCGTGGATGGAGCCGGTGATCAAGTCAGCGCCCTGGCCCACTTCCATGCCGTCCGAGGACGCCGTCCACTTGATGTTCAGCGGGTCCCGGTGAATCGCGGCAAAGGCTGCGGCATCGGCCACGGTGAGTCGGCGCAATGTGGTCCGGCCGTCACTCAGGACAGGGTTTTTCGGCTGGCCGGAACGGTTGCAGGCAGGTGTCAGGGTGTTCACTTCTCTTCGCGGTGCCGGTACAGCCAGATCAGGCCGATGATGGGCAGCAGCAGCGGAATGTAGCCGTAGCCCTTGCCGAACATGCTCCAGACTGTGGCGTGCGGGAACGCTTCGGCGTCGAAGACGCTCAGCGCACCCACCACCAGCACGCCCACGAGCTCCACGCAGATGGCCGCGGCTGCCACCCTGGCCCACGTGGCGCCGGGCTTGGCGAGTGCAATGGTGGCCACAATGTAGACAACCGCGGCGAAGCCCGAGAGCAGGTAGGCCACGGGCGCATCCGCAAAGTGCGTGGCGATCTGGTAGCCGGCGCGCGCCGTGGCGGAGATCGCGAACACTGCGTAAACAGTGATCAGCAGCCGGCCCGCCCCGGAAGTCCGTCCATGCGGAGCTGTCCCGGTGCTGTGGGCGGTGCCGTCGCCGTTGGCCGATTTGTCAGTCTTGCTGGTTCTCATAGTCCAATTCCTGATTGCAATCCTGTGACGGGGACCGCCACGCCGTACCAAATTTGTGCCATGCGGGCCAGCATGACAACGACCGTCACGCCCACCGCACCCATGACGTAGTTCGACCAAAACGTCCGCTCCATCATGGCCCAGTAGAAGCCGGCCACAGGCAGCATGGCCGCCGTGAACATGTAGCCCCAGAACTCCCAGGCCTCACCCACCAGCGATTCCGGCCCCAGCAGCCGAACAGCGGATGCGATCGCATAGACCACAATGAAAAGTTCGACGGCGATCAGGGCCAGCAGGGTGACATCGTTGGGTTTCTTTTTCAGCACAGCCGCAACAACGCAGACAACAGTTGAGGCAATGCCCACAATTGCGCCAATGATGAACCAGACATCGAGGGTCACTGCGCGGGCTCCCCTGCTGACTTTACCGGCAAAGTTGGTGCTGTGGTTGGTGTTGTTGGCGTGGCGGCCGGGACAGCAGCCGGCGTGGCGGCGGGCGTAGCGGCCGGCGCCGGATCAGGCGGGAACACCAGGAGGGGTTTGGCGTATTTGCCGGCATCGGCGAGCAGTGCAACCAGCGCACCGTCGGGGGCAAAGGCCGCTGCCGGGTCCTCGGCGGTGTGCGTGCCTTCGCTGCTGGCCGGGATCCGCCGTCCGAAGGACAGCTCAATCGCTTCCTCGGCGCTGAGTTCACGCACCGGCATGAGTGCCCGTGCGGCATCGGCAATGTCCAGGATGCACAGCTCGCCTGCGAGTTCTTCAAGTGTGCGGGCCTGCTCCAAGGTGTATGGCCCCACCGCGGATCTGCGCAGTGCCGTCAGGTGTCCGCCCACCCCAAGGTCGGCACCCAGGTCCCTGGCCAGGGCACGGATGTATGTTCCTGAGGAACAGCGCACGGTGACGTCCACGTCAACGTACGTCCCGGCGTCGTACGTCCCGCGGCGGATCCCCAGGATCTCAAAACTGTGGATGGTGACGGGACGGGCAGCCAGCTTGACGTCCTCGCCGGAGCGGACCCGGGCGTAGGCACGCTCGCCGTTGACCTTGATGGCGCTGACGCTGCTGGGCACTTGTTCGATGGGACCGCGAAGTTTGGCGATGCCGGCGGCGATGGCGTCGTCGGTGACGGCGTCCGCGGAGGTGGTGGCGGTGATCTCGCCCTCGGCGTCGTCGGTGATGGTGGCCGCGCCGAGCCGGATGGTGGCCCCATAAGTTTTGGAGGTCCCGACAATGTACGTCAGCAACCGGGTGGCCTTGTTGATCCCCACGACGAGGACACCTGTTGCCATGGGGTCGAGCGTACCGGCATGGCCGACTTTCCGGGTCCCTGCCAGCCTTCGCATCCGGCCCACCACATCGTGGCTGGTCCATCCCTGCGGTTTGTCTACAATTACCAGTCCAGAAAGCACACTCAGCAGTATATCGGCACCGGGCCGGCGTCGCGGCTCGGTGCCTGCCGGCGTCGCGGCAGGAGAGGAACATCACCTCCCCGTCGCGCAGTGGGCAGCACACCTGGTGGCGGGCTCTGATCACTTGGGCCGGCTACCCGGCGGTACAAGAAACTTTTTGACCGTGCCCATTGGACGGATTTAAACTGGGCTCACGTGCCGGACCACAGGAAGTCCGGCACCTTTGACGGATTGATGACGCTGGGGCAAAATTCCGCTGCACCTTTAACTAGGTTGGCCCGTCGGGCGTGATGCTGGGCCGCCCGGTTCGAAAATCCCGCTGCCCGCCATCACCGGGCCAACCCTTATGCAGGGAAAGTCATGAAATCACGAATCGCGGCCGTCGCGGCCGCATGCACATTTGCCATGGTTGTTGGCGCAGGGCCGGCATTGGCCCATCCGTCAAACAACGCAAACTACACCGCAGCACAGGGTTCCACCACCCACTCCGGCCAAGCTTGGGGGAACGGCTGGGGGAACGGTTGGCGGCACGGCCACACCAAGGGACACGGACACCACCAGCCGTCCCCCGTCACCGAAGTTGCCTCGCAGCTGATCAGCCCGTTAAGGGTCGCCTTTGGACCCAGGGGCAGCTTCCTCGTGGCCGAATCCTTTGCAGGAATCCTGAGCAGCATCTCCGCCA
>JBBSQT010000164.1:0-5303 GCA_038243775.1 Actinomycetales bacterium
ATTCCCCCACCTGTGTCGCGGACCCAGAGCAGCAGGGTGCCTCTGCGGAGGTGCGACCCGTGATGCTCCTGCGGGCCAAAGCTCAGCCTGGAGCCCAGGGCGATGGCCCCGTGGTCGGGCGTGTGTGCCACGGCGTTGGCCGCGAGTTGCATGAGTGCCTGGGTGAGACGTTGGCCGTCGGCAGTGATGCGACCCTCTGCCAGCTCATCGATGGTCCAGTGCTGGGGGCCGAGCATGCTGGCCTTGCTCAAGGCGTCCACCACAAGGTCCATGAGCTCCACGTCGTGCGGGACAACGAAGTCCGGTTGCTGGGACTTGGCCAACATGAGCAAATCGTTCACAATCCGGCCCATGCGGTCAAGCTCATCCGTGACCAGGGCGATGGTTTCGGCCCGCTCCACGGGGTCCTCACCCATCATCTCAAGATGCCCCCGGACCACGGTGATGGGCGTGCGCAACTCATGTCCGGCGTCGTCCACAAATTGGCGCTGGGTTGCGAAAGCCGTCTCCAACCGGTCCAGCATGCGGTTGAACGTCATGGCCAGGGCCGCAACGTCATCGCGGCCGTGCACCTCGATCCGGCCCTGCAAATCGGTCTCACTGATGGTCTCTGCCGTCTCCCGAACCTGCCGCAGGGGAGCCAGCACACGCCCGGCCACCAGCCAGCTGGCAATCCCTGCCCCGATGACCGCAAGCGTGCCGGCCAGGGCAAAAATGCTCAGGGCGCTAAAGAGAGGGGCGCCAAGTTCCTTGCGGAACTGCACGCTGACCAGGGCCCCGGGGGTGGGATCATCCAGCACCTGCACCGGGAGCACGGCATAGGCCACCTCACCTGCCGCGGACTTATAGCGCCCATGGACCGGCTGGTCATGGCCGACCACGAGGGACAGGAACGCCGGATCCTTGTCCAAGCGCACGGGCGGTTCGCCGGCCATGCGGCGGTGCGGGGCGTCCGCCAGCAGGCTGAAGGCCGATTCGGCGTTGTTGGGCACGGTTTCCTGCAAATACCGGGTCAGCAGGTCGTCGGTGGTGAATTCGGTGCTGGCCGAGGGGGACGTGGCGAAGGTGCGGAAGCTCGTGGCGGCATGCGTGAGCCGGCCGTCAAGGAGGGCATCCGTGCGGGCATTGAGGATCTGGGCCGAGAGAATTATGGCGGCCGCGAACGCAGCGGTCAGCAGCAGCACCATGGCGCCAATGATGCGGGCACGCGCGCTCACGGGACGGGGTTCACCGGTGGTGCGGCGCTTGGTGGACGGGTGCCGGACGCGATCAGTTGTCATCAAGGTCGTCCCAATAATCGTCCCAGTAGTCTTCCCAGTCATCGTCACAGTCCTCATCGCCTGTCAGCGGGGCGCAGGCTGGGACCTCGACGGCGCCGGTGGGCGGCGGAACAGGACTGGCTGGGGCCGCTGGTGGTGCAGGGGAGACCGGCGGTCCGGGGGTGGCTGATGATGCCGGGGCATCCGTCGGGGTGACCGATGGTGTGACCGCGGGTGTGGTTGGCGGAGGCGTGCCCTCCGGTGTCATGACAATCGACCCGCCAAGGTTGGGTTCAGAACTGGAAACGAGCAGGGCAGTGGCCAGCAACGTTGCGCCCACCAGCAAGGCAAGGAAAGCGACGAGGATGAACCGGGGAATCTGCATGGCTCAATCCTTTCGCATGAAAATACCAGCCACATGAGGCGGGGATGAGAGTTCTCTCATCCAAACACGTTGGCAGCCAACGCGCTATTTCCGAAACAATACTGGCACTCATTAGTTGTGGCATTCTGGGGTTGCCGTGGAGTCAATGAGGCCGTTTGGGCAGGTTTCGCCACAAGGAGCCCATCATGACTGTCACCGGTCCTGTCGCCGAATGCGCCGTGTCCAACTGCCCATTCAACGACCACACGCCCTGCGGTGCCGCCGGAATCACCCTCGGCGGCAACGAAGACCACGCCCCATGCGCAACCTTCATCGACACCGGAGCCCATGGCGGCCTGCCGACGGTTCTGGCCTCAGTGGGCGCCTGCCAGCGCAGCGAATGCGTGCACAACGACCACCTGGTGGGTGGGGCGGATTCGGCCCGGGTGGGCCCTGGCGCCGACAACGCCGACCGCCTCACGTACGAACACAAGGAATAGGCACTAACGGCTGCCCGCGGGGGCACGGCCGCGGGCGCGCCGGAAGATCCAGTACCGCAGCAGCAGGAAGCGGGTCACGGCCGAGGCCGCATTGCCCAGCACGATCACGGCAAGCTCTGCTGCGATGGAGGCGCCGGGGGATACTGCGTGCAGCACCCACAGGCTGCCGCTGGTCATGGCCAATGCCAGGAGCATGACCCAGATCCCGCGGCGCTGGTCGCGCCACCAGAGATGGCGCCCGCCCAGGCCGAAGCTGATGCGGCGGTTCAGCTCCGTGTTGAGGACAGAGCACAAAACCAGGGAAATGACGTTGGACCACTGGGTTCCCAGGAGAGGGCGCAGGCTGGCAAAAATAGTCATGGAGATGACTGTGCAAATGACGGCGACGACGGCGAAACCGCGTAATTGCGTGGATAGGACAGGATTGCGGCGCCACCAGTTTTTGAGCGCACCGAAAACCCCGCGGCCCGTGGTGAGGGGCTCGACGGGGTGGGGGTCCGGACTGGTCGTAGTTGCCATAGTTAACTAAATAATGCCAGCTGAAGTTGTGAACAGCCAAACAGTGCCAAGAATTTTGTCTGTGAATTCCCTTGGCGACCCGATGGCTTCACGCGCTGTATCAGAGCCGGGCCACGACGGGGTTCAGAGCCGGGGCACGACGGGGTTGCGCGGTTCGCCAATCCCGCCCACGCAGGCGCTGACCTCGCCGGGCTGCAACGTCATGAAGCTGCTCAGGTACACCAGGATTTCATCCACGCCCCAGCCCAGGTCGTCACTGGAGGCGGGGACAGTTGGGTGCCGTTGTGCACAATGCTGATGGGCACGCCGTCGTCCTTCAGGCCAACAACACTCCAGGGGCCAAGCGGGGTGAAGGTGCCCGGGCTCTTGCCACTGATCCAGAGCTCGTCCGACTTTTGGGCGCTGCGGGCGGTCTCGAGCGCGAGGTTGTGTGCGGGGCGGCTGACGACGCCGGCCAGCTCGGCTTCGGGGTCAAGGCAGCCCACGGTGGCGCTCAGGTCGATCGCCTAGCCGGGGCCCATCACGGAGCTGGCGGCCTTGTGGAACGCCTGCGGCGGGAGTGCGCGACCGTGGCGCCGGTGTTGTGCGCCCGACCGAAGACGTCGACCGGCGCGCAGGGTGCCAGGAAGGTGATCTGCCCTTCGGTGACGGCTGCGCCCAGGCTCCAGCCGTCGCGGAAGGGGCCGTTCTGGTTGGCCGGGGAAGCGGGGAAAGGTGTTTTCACGAGCTGCCACATGCGGCCCTCGGGGCTGTTGAAGCCGGTGGCGTCATTGCGGGCAAAGTACGTCGCAGGCAGTGCTGATTCCGCGGCGTCTGGCGTACCTCCCGCAGTTTCCGTGGTGTTGACTGGTTTGACACGGGCAAGGCGGTACGGTGCCTTGTCGTGGGGACATCCTACCTTTTGTGGGGCGGGTGGGCTCACAGCCATGTGGCATAGAATCCCTCTCATGCCCCGAGGAAACGCAAAAACACTGAATCGTGCGATCACTGCTGCATTGTCCGTGGGGGCTGCCGGGGCCGCGGCAGTCATCGGGGCCCGCGCCTTCCGGGCCGGTCCCGGAATGCCGGAGGGTGACTTTGGCGCCGTCTTGCCTGCAGGTGAAATCGGGGTCGAGTTCGCCCAGCCCGCAGCGGACAAGCTCAGCGAATTGATCCGGTTCCGGACCGTGTTCTCCAAAGCCCGCGACGAGATTGAGCTGGAGCAGTTCACCGGATGTATCGAGGCGTTGGAGCGGCTCTATCCGAATGTCCACTCCTCATTGACGCGGGAGTTCGTGAACGGGCAGGGGCTTCTTTTTCGGTGGGGAGGCCGTTCTTTCGATGCCGCGGCGCGACCCACGGTATTGATGGCCCATTACGACGTCGTGCCCGTGGATGTGCGCGAGAACTGGACGCACCAAGGCTTCTCGGGCCATCAGGAAGGCGGCTATGTGTGGGGCCGCGGCGCGCTGGATGACAAGGGGGCTTTGGCGGTGCTCATGCAGGCCATTGAGTCATTGCTGGACGAGGGGTTCGCTCCCGCGCACGATATTTACCTCTCCTTCGGCAACAATGAGGAAACCGCCGGTGACAGCGCAGAAGCCGCCGTTGCCCTGCTCGCCTCGCGCGGGGTCAGGCCATGGCTGGTGCTCGACGAGGGAGGTGCAGTGGCGCTCGACGCATTCCCGGGGCTGAAAGTGCCCACGGCTTTTGTTGGGGTTGCCGAGAAGGGGATCTTGGACTTGCAACTGTTGGCGCGGGGCGCCGGCGGGCATGCCTCAACGCCGCCGCGCATGGGGGCCACGGCGCGCCTGGCCAAGGCAATTGTGGCATTGGAGGAGTCCCCGTTTCCTGCCTCCATGCCGGCTCCCATCGTGGAAATGATGCGGCGCGTGGGCATGGAGAGCGGCTTCTTGATGCGGCTCGTGACTGAAAACCTGTGGGCCTTCAAGTCTTTGCTGACCCGGGTGTTTGACGTGGTGGGCGATGAGACCCGAGCGCTGACCCGGACCACCGTGGCTGTAACCCTGCTGGAGGGCAGCAAGGCCGCGAATGTGCTGGCTTCGACCGCCCGCGCCAACGCCAACATCCGGATCGCCGTGGGGGAGAGCGTTGAGTCTGTTGTTGCACGCGTCCGGGCCATCATCGACGACCCGGAAGTGGAGCTCACGGTGATTTCCGGGCATGACCCCTCACCCATTTCGTCATTCACCAACGAGCAGTTCCAGCTTTTGACCAGGTCCGTTTTTGCTTCTTTTCCGGACGCCGTGGTGACTCCGTACATTCAGACGGGCGCCACCGATTCCCGCCACTTCACCTCCATTTCGCCTGCCGTCTACAGGTTTGCGCCGCTGCTCATGGACGCCTCCGACCGGGGGACCCTGCATGCCGTCAACGAGCGGGTCCGGATCAGCACGCTGGGGGCCGGGGTGGTATTTTACCGCGAGCTGTTGCACGGCTTGGGGTAGTTTCACGGTCTCTTGATTGACGACGGCGGCACCTGGCTTGGGTGCCGCCGTTTGCTGTGTGCGTGGTTGTTTTGTTGCTGGTTTGTTCCTCCACAGGGGTGGCGGGGTGCGGGGTTTTCCCGATGGGGTGGTGTAGTTCGGTGCGTGTCAGTGCCAGCAACTAGAATATATGTATGGGAGAAACGGTGCAGGAGCCGAGGATTTCCGGCTCCAG
>JBBSQT010000165.1:0-5293 GCA_038243775.1 Actinomycetales bacterium
AACAAGCACCAGTTCTACGCCTCTCCCCGGCACACCATGGAAGTGGATTTTGACCACTATTTGTGGGATCTGGACCGGGAACGACGCCGGGGCCAACAGCGCGCAGCAGGCGGTGCCACAGTGTTCCCGCGGCATGGTGACGGGCGGAGCCGGGAATGAACGCCCCCTTGATCTGACCGGGAAAGTCGCCGTCGTATCCGGCGGCGCGAAGGGGGTTGGCGTTGCCATTGCCGCAGGCCTGGCTGTCGCCGGCGCCCACGTTGCCATTGGAGACCAGGACCAAAGGGGGGCCATTGAGATTTTGGTCAACCGGCTCGGGGTCATTCGCGGGTGAAGCTGATGACGCCGTCCATGGGAGGCGCGCGGGACCGGGCGCCTCATCACTGCTGCCTCCGCCGCTTCCATCCTGACAACTCCCGGCGAGGCAAGCTATGCGGCCAGCAAACATGGCGTGCTGGGCTACCTCAAGGCCGTGCGCGCGGAACTGCACCTCTCCCCCGTCAGGTTCTCCGTGATCATGCCCGCCGCCGTGGACGCCGGGTTGGCCGCGGTAACCGGCACGGTGCGGCGAAACTGCTGTCGCCCGCGGACGTTGCGGAGGCGGTGCGTGAGCTGGCGTTCCGCCGGCTCGTTCCCGACCAGGCCGCGCTGGCGGACCGCGGGGCCCGGGAAGTTTATGAGTCGCATTTGGGTCAGCGGGATTGGGCCCGCCGGGAAGTCTGCGCCCGGGCAGCCCGCCCTCGGCGGGGATGACGCAGCGGCGGCCGGGCACCTGTCCCACGAAGACGTTGACGATGCCGGTCCGGCGGCAGATGGCGGCCTGGTTGGCGTCGTCGGCGGCAGGGAACATGCCCCCACGGTGTCCCTCCCCAAACAAACCGCCCCAGAATCAGGGCTCGCCGCTCTCATGGATGGCTCCACGGTTGAGGAGCCCAAGTCCACCAAGTAGGTTTGCAGATGGCATGACGAACTTTTAACAGCGGCGGGCCTTGGCGGCCGGCGGATTGGAACCATTGTGGCTCTGCGCGTCCTTGTCCCCTCGGCCCGGCTCGCGGAAGCACTTCGGGGGCCGGGCCTTGAACCGTTCGTGTGGCACATCAACGACGACCCGCAGGATGCTCCGCCCGCCGACGTGCTGGTCACCGAACGGCCCAGGGACGTTGCCCGCCGGGCCAGGGTGGCCCGCATCGAGGGGCTGCGCCACGTGCACTTGTTGTCGATCGGGTACGAGTGGGTGCTGGAGCATTTGCCGGCCGCAGTGACGTTGAGCAATTCACGGGGTGCCGTGGAGGAATCCACCGCAGAACATGCGGTGGCCCTGATCCTTGCGGCACTGCGCGGCCTGCCTGCCTCAGCCGACCAGCAACTCCGGCACGAGTGGGCCCCGCTGTGGACCACATCCCTGTTGGGGTCGGTGGTCCTGGTGCTGGGGCATGGCGGCGTCGGCGCCGAGCTCACAGCCCGGCTGGCACCCTTCCGCCCGGCCTCGGTGATCCCTGTTGCCAGCCGTGCCCGCATCCTGGCCGACGGGCGCCGGGTGCACGGCGCCGGGGACCTGCCCGAACTGCTTCCCGCCGCGGACGTTGTAGTGGTGACCCTGCCGCACACCGATGAAACCACCCACTTCGTGGATGCCGGCTTCCTGGCCCGCATGAAGGATGGCGCGTTGCTCGTCAATGTGGGGCGCGGGCCCGTGGTGGACACTGCCGCACTCCTGGCCGAATTGGGCAGTGGCCGGCTCCGTGCGGCACTGGACGTTACGGATCCCGAACCGCTGCCGGCCCGCCACCCCCTGTGGGATGCCCCGGGCTGCCTGATCACCCCGCACATTGCCGGCAACACCTCGGAATTTCTCCGTCTGGCAACTGAGTTGACCGTGGAACAAATGGGCCGCCTGTCACGCGGGGAAACACCCCTGAATATTATTCGCTGAGGTTCGCGCACGGGACGCCTGGATCGTGCACCGAGGCACCGGTCCAGCAGTGCCGCCAGCCTCCCTCCGGGGTATGATGTGAGCCACATGCCGCCGGGTTGGCCGAGTCACAACAGTTATGGTTGAAGGCGTGCCCACGCAGGCGTGCCTCGTGGCCGCAACCCGACGTCGGACACCAGGCACCACCCCACCTTTTACCGGTTCGCAGGAAGAAGTTCATGACTTTCGCCCACCCCCAGATCCACAAGCTGTTCCCGGCCGCAACGGCCCTGGCTGCTGCCCTCATTCTCACCGGCTGCTCCTCCGGCGGCACAGCCCCGGACGCCGGCAATGATGCCGGCAAGCCCGTCACCGGTGGAACGTTGGTCTACGCCTCAGGCGACGCCGAACCCTCCTGCCTTGATCCGCACGTTGGCGGAAACTACCCCCAGGCACTCGTCGCTTCGCAGTATTTGGAGACGCTCTACACCAAGGATGCCGACGGAACCTTGATCCCCTGGCTCGCGCAGGATTCCACCGTGAGCGAGGACGGACTGGTCCGCACCGTCAAGCTTCGCGACGGCATCAAATTCACGGACGGAACGGCCCTTGATGCAGAAGCGGTCAAGGCCAACTTTGAGCACCTTCTGAATCCCGAGACGGCATCCTCCACCGGGTACCTGGCCCTGGGCAAGATCGAGTCCATGACCGCGGTGGACGCCACCACACTGGAGCTGACGCTCACCTCCCCGGACAACTCCCTGCTCGAGTCCTTCTCCATGCCGTGGGTCGCCATTGAATCCCCCACCGGGCTCAAGCGCTCCAAGGCGGAGAACTGCGAATCCCCCGTGGGCACCGGCCCCTTCAAGGTGGAGTCGTGGAAGAAGCAGGATGCGGTGAACCTGGTCCGCAACGCCGACTACGTTTCCCCTGTTCCGGCATCCGGCCATGAAGGCCCCGCCTACCTTGACGGCATCACCTGGCGCTTCATTCCCGAGGCGGCCACCCGGTTTGCAGCCCTGCAGGCCGGGCAGGTGCAAATCATCGACAATGCCCAGCCGGATGCCATTGCCGCCGCTGAAAAGAGCAAAGCCATCAAGCACCTGGATGCGCCCCGCCCCGGAGCTGCCAACCGCATTGAACTGAATTCCTCCAAGGCACCGTTCGACGACGCAAAGGTCCGGGAAGCCTTCATCCACGCCGTGAACGTCGACGCCGGCATCGACTCCTTGTTCTTTGGCACGGCCCCCCGGTCCTACTCGCCGCTGTCCAGCGTTGAGCCGCTGGCCTACTCCGAGAAATCGTTGTTCTCCTACGATCCGGCCAAGGCCGGCGAGTTGCTGGATTCGGCAGGGTGGAAGGAACGCGATTCCGCGGGCTACCGGGTGAAGGACGGAAAGCGCCTGAGCCTGGAATTCCCGGTCAGCACCAGCCAGTCGATCCCCGCGGAGCAGTCACTGTTCGAGCAGATGCAGGCAACTGCCAAGGAATCCGGCTTTGAGATCAAGATCAAGCTGCTGGACATCTCCAGCTGGTACGGGGACCTGGCCAAGAACGACTACAACCTGGTCTCTGCCCCGTACACGAAGGTGGGCCCGAGTGTGCTGTCCATCCTGTTCCACTCCGACTCCACCATTCCGGCCCCGTCCGGCTACTTCGCCAACTTGTCTCAGGTCAAGGACCCCGCACTTGATGCACTGCTGGTGAAGGCCGGCACCACCAAGGACGAGGCCGAGCGCAAGGACCTTTACGCCCAGGCACAGAAGAAGGTGCTGGAGGGCTACTACCTGCTGCCGCTCTATGACCAGCAGAACCACTTCCTGTACTCGGAGAAGTTGCAGAATGTGGGTGCCACCACGGCCGTGGCGTCACCAACATTCTTCGATACCTGGCTGACCCGCTAGGCACCGCCCTTGACTGCCTCCGCAACTACCCGGACAGCCGGCGCCCCTGCATCAGCCCTGCGCTGGCTGCTGGGGAAGCTCGCCGGCGGCGCCTTTGTGCTCTGGGCGGTTGCGACGGCCATTTTCTTTGGCATCCGGTTGATTCCCGGGGACCCGGCGGAGGCGATCATGGGCGGCCCCGGCTCCCAAGCCTCCGCCGAGGCGCTCGAGGCGGCCCGGCTTGAGTACGGCCTGGACCAGCCGCTGCTGGTGCAGTACTTCCGCCAGTTGGGGCGGCTGGCCACCGGCGATTTGGGCACGTCCTACTCTTTGAAGAGCCCCGTGGCGGCGGTGTTGGCGGAGATTGTCCCGCCCACGCTGATTCTGGCCGGGCTCGCCCTGGTGGTGGCATGGCTCATGGCCCTGGTGCTTGCTGTGCTCTCCACCCGCATTGCTGCCGTGGGCTCGGCCGTGGAGATCGTCTCCGCCGCCGTCCCGCACTTTTGGTTGGCCAGTGTGCTGATCATGGTGTTTACGACGGCGCTGGGCTGGTTTCCGCCGGTGAGCACCAACACCGCGGACGGGCTGGTGCTGCCCGTGGTCACCCTGGCACTGCCGTTGGCCGGCTTCCTGGGCCAGGTCATGCGCGACAGCCTGGACGACGCCCAGCGTTCGGCCTTTGCCCTCTCAGCCCGGGCCCGCGGTGAATCCGAGCTCGGCGTGCTGTTGCGCCATTCCCTGCGCCACGCGGCACTGCCCGGCATTGCGCTCTCCGGCTGGGCATTGGGCTCGCTGCTCTCCGGTGCCGTGGTGGTTGAATCCATCTTTGCCCGGCCGGGGCTGGGCCGTGCACTGCTCTCTGCCGTCACGGCACGGGACATTCCGTTGGTGACCGGGGTCGCCCTGGTGTCTGCCGCCGCCTACGTGGTCATCATGGCGCTGTCGGAAGTGGCCGAACGCCTTGTCGACCCCAGGATCGGGGCAGCATGACCGCGCCCAAAACAGTCCTGCCGAAAACGAGCCAACCCAGAACGGCACTGCCCATGGCGGATCCCGTGCTGGCCGGCCATGGCACCCGGGTTCCACGCCCCGGCGCCACCCGGACGAAGCGGGTGGCGGGCCGGACGCCCATGGTGGTGGCCGCCGTCGTGCTTCTGTTCTTTGTCCTGGCAGCAATCGCCCCGAACATTTTCGCCCCTGTTGACCCGTTGGCCATCAATCCGTCGCAGGCCTTCTCCCCGCCCGGTCCGGGGCACCTGCTGGGCACGGATGAGTCGGGGCGGGACATCTACTCGCGCATCATCCACGGCGCCCGCCCTTCGCTGCTCATCGGCGCGGCGGCGACGGCGACCGGGCTGGGGCTGGCGCTGGTGCTGGGCACCCTCGCGGGGTTTGGCGGGAGGTGGCTGGACTTTGGTGTCGGGCGCCTCCTGGAGGTGCTTTTCGCGCTGCCCGGCCTGCTGCTGGCGCTGGTCTTCATCGCCTTTGCCGGCCCTGG
>JBBSQT010000166.1:0-5268 GCA_038243775.1 Actinomycetales bacterium
CATCCACCAGCTGCTGAGCAACGCCGGGTACAGCCCGGAGCCCGACGGCGAGGGCGGGACCATCATGGCCAACTGCCCGTTCCACCGGCTCTCCCAGGACCATGCCAAAGTGGTGTGCTCGCTCAACGGTTCGCTCCTGAGCGGCGCCCTTGACGGCTGTGCCGATGAGAGCCACCGTCTTGCGCCGGACACTGAAATCTCGCACTGCTGCGCACGGTTGGTCCCGCGGGGGGCCCCCGTTTCATAGAAGGCCGACGCCGTGCTGGCGCGCCCTGGCCCCGCAAGCCCGCCCAACAGGCCACTTTGGGCTGGGCAGGGGCGGGTTGGGCTGGGCAGGGAGGGGCTGGGCAGGGGCGGGTTGGGCATGGACGTTCATGGCAGGGGCAGGGGCGCGTTGGGCAGGGACGTTCATGGGCTAGGCTCCGGGCATGGAAGACGCAAGCGGTGCCGAAGGCCAGTGGATTGCCGACGCCCTGGAACCGGTCCTGAAGAAACCGGAATGTTTCGGCGCAGTGGCCGCAACCATCCCCGGGCATTATGAGGCGTACGCGCGGATCCTGCACCGGGTCAGCGGCAACAGCACACCGGAGATTCGGTGGGCCGACGTCGCCGAACAGAAGGGGACAACGCTTCACCCTGCCGTCCAGTTCCACCGGCTGGCAGGGACGGAGCTCTACGGCAATGCGGTGCTTGACGGTGCCGTGTACGGGCGGCCAAGCCAGGGTGAACTCGACGAGACCCAGCTGGCGGCCCTGGCCAAAATATTGGCCGGGCACACCGGCGCCGGACAGGCCGTTTTTCAGGCCGTGTGGGTTGGTTGGGGCGGCTTCGAACCCGGCAACGACGGCATTCCAAGCGGCCCGGGCGTGCGCCTTCGCGTGGCCGGCGGGCTGCGCGAATACTGGGTCTTCCGCGGAACCATGGCAGAACTGGCCTGCCCGCCCTGGCGTGAGGATGTCGCCAGCCCGCATTCCGAGACCCCCAACCTGGCCTGGGCTGCAGACCGGAGCTGGTGCCTGGCCACCGAGATCGACTTTGACTCCACCCTGGTGGGCGGAACAGCGGAACTGATTGCCGCCGTCGTCCATTCACGGGAGCTGGAGGCGCTCGAAGTGACCCCAAGCACCAATCTGGGCTCGGAGGGTGACACGGTCAACACCCCGCAGGCGCGCCCCATGCCGTAGAATCGATGGGTGCCCGTGTACCTAGATCACGCGGCGACCACGCCTATTTCGGCCCCGGCCCTCGCCGCACTCACTTCCGTTATTTCCCGTAGCGGCAATCCGTCCTCACTCCACGGATCGGGCCGTCGTGCCCGCGCCACGGTGGAGGCGGCCCGCGAAACCATTGCCAAGGCCGCCGGCGCCCACCCCACCGAGGTCATTTTCACCTCGGGCGGCACCGAGGCGGACAACCTCGCGGTGAAGGGCCTGTTTTGGTCCCGCCGCGACGCCGACGCCCGCCGCACCCGCATCCTCGTCACCTCCGTGGAGCACGCCGCCGTGCAGGACACCGTCGAGTGGCTCGAAAAGCATGAAGGCGCCCAGGCGGTCTGGCTGCCCGTCGATTCTGACGGCACGCTCAACCTCGCCGCCTTCGAAAAGGAACTGGCCGACGGCGGAGCGGACTCGGTCGCGCTGCTCACCTGCATGTGGGCCAACAATGAGGTGGGCACAGTCCAGCCCATCGTTGAGATCGTGGCGCTCGCCGACAAGTACGGAATCCCCGTGCACTCCGACGCCGTCCAGGCGTTCGGCTCCGTGCCCGTGAACTTCAAGGAGTCCGGACTGGCCGCGATGTCCATCAGCGGGCACAAGATCGGCGGCCCCGTGGGCGTCGGGGCACTGCTGCTGGGCCGCGCCGTGAAGCTGACCCCCGTCCAGCACGGCGGCGGGCAGGAACGTGGTGTCCGCTCCGGCACCCTGGACACCGCCGGCATTGCCGCCTTCGCCGCCGCGGCGCAGGACGTCACCACGAACCTGGAGGCCGAGAGCACCCGCATTGCCGGGCTGCGCGACGCCATTATTGCCGCCGTTGGTGAGCTAGTTCCCGAGGCGGTTCTGCGCGGCGTGGATCCGGCCGTTGCGCCGGAAAAAAGGCTGCCCGGCAACGCGCACTTCACCTTCCCGGGATGTGAGGGCGACTCCCTGCTGTTCCTGCTGGACATGGCCGGCATTGAATCCTCCACAGGCTCTGCCTGCACGGCAGGTGTGCCCCGCCCCTCCCACGTTCTGCTGGCCATGGGCCTGGACGAGGAGACGGCACGTGGCGCACAACGCTTCAGCCTGGGGCATACATCCAGCCCGGAGGACGTTGACGCATTCGTGGCGGCATTGCCGGATGCCCATGCGCGCGCAAAAAAAGCCGGCATGGCCGACCATGTTTCATCGATCCAAACGGCCAGCACGCGCTAACACGAAGCCCACACCAGGGCCCGCGCAACCTATTTTGCACCAAGTGAAAGGCAAGTAATGCGAGTATTGGCAGCCATGAGTGGCGGGGTTGACTCCGCCGTAGCCGCGGCACGTGCAGTGGATGCCGGGCACTACGTCGTCGGCGTTCACCTGGCGCTTTCCCGCATGCCGGGAACCCTGCGCACCGGCAGCCGCGGCTGCTGCACCGTGGAAGACTCCAATGACGCCTGGCGCGCCTGCGACCTGCTCGGCATTCCGTACTACGTCTGGGACTTCTCCGAGCGTTTTAAGGAAGACGTGGTCCAGGACTTCATTGACGAATACGCCGCCGGCCGCACGCCCAACCCGTGCATGCGCTGCAACGAGCGGATCAAGTTCGCAGCCCTGTTGGAGAAGGCCATCGCCCTGGGTTTCGATGCCGTCTGCACCGGCCATTACGCCAAGGTCATCACGGACGCCGACGGCAACCCCGAGCTGCACCGCGCCGCCGACTGGGCCAAGGACCAGAGCTACGTGCTGGGCGTGTTGACCCATGAACAGCTCAGGCACTCCATGTTCCCCCTCGCCGACACCCCGTCCAAGGCCGAGGTCCGTGCCGAAGCCGAACGCCGCGGGCTGTCCGTCGCCAAGAAGCCCGACAGCCATGACATCTGCTTCATCCCGGACGGTGACACGGCCGGCTGGCTGGCCGAGAAAATCGACATGACCGACGGCGAAATCGTCGACGAAAGCGGCGCGCGCGTGGGCGGACACACCGGCTCCAACCAGTTCACCGTGGGCCAGCGCCGCGGCCTGAAGCTCGGCACGCCCGCCGCCGACGGCAAGCCCCGCTTCGTGCTGGAAATCCGGCCCAAGGAAAACAAGGTCATCGTCGGCCCGCACGCCCTGCTGGCCATCGACTCCATCCAGGGCATCAAGGTCTCCTGGGCCGGGTTGCCCATCGACGAGGTCGCCACGGGCACCGAGTTCGACTGCTACGCCCAGGTCCGCGCCCATGGTGACCCCGTCCCGGCCCGCGCCTTCGTCACCGAAGAGTTGGACGACGGCGCCGCCCGCCAGCAGCTGCACGTCACCCTGGTCGAGCCGCTGCGCGGCGTCGCACCCGGCCAGACGATCGTGCTGTACCAGGGCTCGCGCGTGCTGGGCCAGGCAACCATCGACACGGCCAGGTCCCTGGCCCGCCCCCACCTCCCGTAACTACATACGCTCCAGCACTTTCGGGGGTGTTTTCAGGGACGCTCCGCGGGTCTTGGCGCCGGCTCCGACCGCCGGGGGTGTGTGAGGATTCACGGCCCTGGGTCAGGGCAGGATGCCGTGCAGCGGCAGCAGGAAACACGCATTCCGGAGCGCAGCCGCTGCACCCATCCGCCGCCTGCCATTGTGACGCTAGTGCAGCAATGGTGGGAAATTCTCGAACGCTATCTGATTCGATGTGATAGCGATGCCGATAAAGCAGCCATTGCTGCGATAGCGACGGGCTGGGCGGGGTGGGTTGCGGTGCTGGCGTAAGCTTCGTACTACAGGTGACTTAGCTCACGGAAGGTAGCGCCGATGCCCCCGCATACAATTCCCAATCCCCTGCAGTTCCTCGAAAGCGCACTTGATCAGTGCGCTGAAGTTATTGGTGCCATCTCGGCGAACCAGGCGGATTGGCCCACGCCGTGCGCCGAATGGTCCGTGCAGGATCTGCTGCATCACTTGGTTGTGCAAGACCTGCATAGGTTCACCGTCATGGCCCGAGGTCACAACGTGGACCCCTTGGCGTCAACAGCCACGGTGGGCGCCGACTGGTCCATGAGATTCTCTGATGCGGCGGTGATGCTGATGCGTGCCTGGGCGGCCGCCGACCTGAACGCCCAGGTGGCCCTGCCTGGTGGCGGTGAGGCCCCGCTGCGCAGTCGGATAGGCCTGCAGATCGCTGAATTCACGGTCCATTCCTGGGACCTCGCCAGGGCCACGGGTGTGCCCATTGTTTTGGATCCCGCACTTGCTGAGCAGTCGCTGGCTTGGGCGCAAAGAATGCTGAAGCCCGAGTATCGAGGTGTGGAGCGGGGGTTTGGGCCCGAAGTCAGGGTTCCCATTGCCTCTGATGCCTACGCCAAACTCGCCGGCTGGTTCGGTCGCAGCCCTTACTTTCGGGCGGGGCCGCGCGTGGAGTCTCTTAGGTAACCATCGGATAACCATCTGGTTGCAACTTCCCTTTTCCTGTCATGTGTCATGGCAATGATGGTAAGTATTGAGTATCAAAAAATGTGCTTCGGCTCACACAACGTTGTGTGGGCCGTTTCACGCTAAGAACAAGAGAAGGTTTGCTGATGGCTAAGAACAAGTTTGGGTTCAGGTCGGTGATCGCCGTTGCAGGCGTCTCGATGCTGGCGATGACCGCGTGCACCGGCACCACCGGCGGCGGAAACAGCACCAGCAGCGAAGGCGCCGGCTCAACGGGCCAGCCCGTGGTATTGGGCACCACGGACAAAACCACGTTCCTGGATCCGGCCGGTTCCTATGACAACGGCTCGTTCATGGTGATGAACCAGATTTACCCGTTTGTGCTCAACTCCTCCCCGGGCAGTGCGGATCCCAAGCCGGACCTGGCGGAATCGGCCGACTTCACCTCGCCGACCGAATACACCGTCAAGCTCAAATCCGGGCTGAAGTGGGCCAACGGCTCCGAGCTGGACTCCAAGGACGTCAAGTTCTCCTTCGACCGCCAGCTGAAGATCAACGACGTCAACGGCCCGGCAACACTCTTGGGCAACCTGGCCAGCGTCGAGGCCCCGGATGCCACCACCGTGGTGTTCAAGCTCAAACTGGGCAACGACCAGACGTTCCCGCAGGTGCTGACCAGCCCGGC
>JBBSQT010000167.1:0-5234 GCA_038243775.1 Actinomycetales bacterium
ACCCTTACGCACGGCCAAGCAACCTCTGGCAACTGGCCCGGTTCTGGCTAGACTTTAAGTGTGAGCTCTCGCAGCGACCAGCCGGTGGTCCCGGCTATTTGGGAACGCCACGACACGCAGATTCTTTCGTTGTGGCGGGAGCGGCTGTGTGCCGAAATGGGGCAGGTGGTGGCAGCCCGATATGCTGGCGGGCTCTTCTTTGAAGACAGGCGGCGCCCCATTGCCCAATGGTTCAACCCGGCACTCGATGCGGCCCTGCTGGTGGGGATTGAGACCTCCGCCGAATGGCCCGTCCAGCGCTTTGGCCTGTTCTATGCACCACCTGGCGGAGGTGTCCGGCAGGTCCATACAAATACGCACGCATGGTACCTGCGGACCCCGAAGACCTCTCCGACCGAGGAGGAAGCGTTCACGGGAGCCCTTCGCTCCGCAGAGTCCTTCCTGCACGTGGAGATGGACTTCCTGTAGCTTCAAGAACCTGCCGGCTTCAAGGCCCTGCCAGCTTCAAGGCCCTGCCAGCTTCAGGGCTCTGCGCGCAGCACATTCCGGCAGGACGTTCCAGCGGCCATCCTGCCTGTTGTCGGTGGCCTGAAACTACGCCCCGAAGGCCATTCTCAAACCGAGGAGCAGCATGACGGCGGCAATCAGTCCGTCAAGGACCCGCCACGCGGCCGGCTTGGCAAAAATAGGACGCAGCAGCCTTGCCCCATATCCCAGTGCGCTGAACCACACCACGCTGCCAAGCGCCGCCCCGGCGCCAAACCACCAGCGCAAGTCACCGTGCCGGTTGGCGAGCGTGCCAAGGAGCAGCACCGTATCCAGATAAACATGGGGATTAAGCCAGGTCAGCGTCAGTACGGTCGCCAGGGCGGCACTGCGCGAAAGGTTCCCCTGCTGCGCACTGGCAGTCAGTGTACCGGGCCGGATGGCACGTTTGGCGGCCAGGGCGGCGTAGCCGATCAGGAACACCGCACCGGCGATCCTGATAACCACCACCACGGCAGGAACCGCAGCAATGACGGCCCCAATGCCAAAAATCCCTGCACCGATGAGCACAATGTCGCTGAGCATGCAGACAAGGACCACCAGGCCCACGTGCTCGCCGCGGATCCCCTGCCTGAGCACGAAGGTATTTTGGGCGCCAATGGCAATGATGAGGGCCAGCCCGGCGCCGAGGCCTGTGGCGATGGTTGCGAAAATATCCAGTGTGGTCACAAGCATCGAAACTACTATGCTGAACAACAACAGACCAGCTAATTATTTTCATGTTGCATAAGGAAATCTAATGTTCAGCTTTCAGACCGAGCAGTTGCGCACCTTCGTGGCCGTGCTGGAAGCAGGCACTTTCGATGCCGCCGCCACGCTGTTGCACGTGAGCGCATCGGCCGTTTCGCAACGCATCAAGGCCATGGAGCAGGTGGCGGGGCAGGTTCTACTGCAGCGCACAACCCCCATCAGCCCCACCCCGGCCGGATCCGTGGTCCACAAGCTGGCCCGCCAGCTGCGCCAGCTGGAAGCCGACGCCGCGGCAGAGTTGGGGCTCGGCGGTGGCCCGGACACCATGGCCATTGTCGCCAACGCCGACTCCCTGGCCACCTGGTTCCTGGACGCACTGCTTCTGGTTCCCGGACAGGCCCGCATGGGTTTTGAGATACTGCGCGAGGATGAACAGCATTCCGTCGCACTCCTGCGCTCCGGGGAAGTGATGGCAGCGGTCACCGCAACGGCAGAACCCGTCCAGGGCTGCACAGTGGTCTCCCTGGGGTCAATGGATTACAGGGCCGTGGCGTCCGCAGACTTCGCCGGTACCTGGTTCCCCAACGGATTCTCACCCGAGCTTCTGGCCGTGGCGCCGGTCCTGCAGTTCGACCGCACCGACACCCTGCAAAACAACTTCTTCGATGCGGTGGCGGGGACAGCCCTGAACGGCCCGGCACACTTCATCCCGGACACGATCCAATTTGGTGAAGCCGTGAAACGCGGGTTCGGGTGGGGGCTGATGCCGGAGGCCCACTGCGGCCAGGGCCTGCGCGACGGCACGCTCGTGGAGTTGGTCCCCGGGTATGTTTCACGCATCCCCCTGTATTGGCAGCGCTGGAAGATCCAGTCCGCGGCCCTTGACCTGCTCACCGAAGCAGTCCGCCAGGCCGCGGCGGCAGCCCTCACCCCAAACTAGGCCTGGTCCGCAAGGAACTAGGCCCGGTCCGCAAAGAACTAAGCCGGGTCCGCAAGGAACAGGGGCCGGCCCGCACTAAATGAGCGCCAACGTCGCACCCATCGCCTCCACGATCTTGCGCAGGATCGGCGCGGGCGTGGCAAAGTTCAACCGTACAAATCCGGTGCCCGCACTACCGCACAGCCCGCCCTCGGTCAGGACCACCCCGGCCTCTTCGGCAAAGAAGTCGGCGGGCGTGCCGGAAAAACCGCCCAAATCCAGGCCGTTGCAGTCGATGAACGCAAGGTAGGTCCCCTCGGGCAGAACAAAGGAGGCCCCCGGCAGGTGTTCGCCCACCAGCTGCCCCAGCAGTGTCCGGTTGCCGTCCAGATACCCCAGCACGCCGTCGAGCCACGGCACGCAGCCGTTGTACGCCGCCGTAGTCGCCACAACGCCCAGCGGGGTGGCGCCGAGCTCCTTGTGGCCGCCCTTCTCCGTCCAGACCGCAGCGTCGGCGGGGTTTGAAAAGACGATCTGTGCCGTCTTCAGCCCTGCCAGGTTCCAGGCTTTCGAGGCCGAGGTGGCCGTCACGGTGTGGCCGGCGGCTGCGGAACTGACCGATGCGTACGGAACGTGGGCTGCGCCGTCGTACACCAGGGGCGCATGGATCTCATCGGAGAAAACCCGGGCGCCGCGGCCCTGCACAATCCCGCTGAGCCGCTCCAGTTCGGCGCGCGTGTACACCTTGCCGATGGGATTGTGCGGGTTGCACAGGATCAGCAGGTCGCCCTCGCCCAGCTCCGCCTCGACGGCGTCGAAGTCCACCTCCCAGGCGTCCGGCGCGCGCACCATGGGGACCTGCACCAGCTCGCGCCCATACGTGGCCGGCAGCCAGATGAACGGCATGTAGGCGGGCGTCATGACAATGATCCGCCCGGTTTCCGGGGTGAAATAGTCGACGGTGCATTCCAGCGCCGTGAGGACGTCAGACACGGGGCGGATGTGCTCGGCGGGGACGTGCCAGCCGTGCCGGGCGGCCATGAAGTCGCTGCAGGCGCGGGCCATGGCCGGAATCAGCGCGTTGGGCAGGTAGCCCACCTGGCCGTTCCGGACCGACTCCTGCAGCCGTGCGGCAATGGGGTCGGCCAGGCCAAAGTCCATTTCCGCCACCCATGCAGGCAGTGAGTCCGGGTGTTCCGACCACTTCAAACTGCCCACGGAGCGCAGATCAGCCTCGGAAATGGCATCAAAGGCCGCGTTTGCTGCTGCCTGGGCGGTTGTCATGCTCCGGCGCTCCTCTGTCACACTTGTTTGGTCTGCTTTTACCCTATTGCACAAGGATCTGTTGATGAACACCTCTTCCCACCAGCGCCGCAACCAGGGCGTGCTGGTCGTCGGCCAACTCCTCTCGGGGGTGGGCGTCGCGTCCGGTGTTGCCGTGGGCGGCATCCTGGCAGCCGATTTGGCAGGCACGACGGCGGCATCCGGCTTTGTGCAGACGGCGTCCGCCTTGGGCGCGGGGCTGGTTGCGGTGCCGCTGGCGAACCTGGCCGTGCGGGCTGGCCGCCGCTGGGCCCTCAGCGCGGGTTTTGCCCTCGGCGCCGTGGGTGCCGCGATGGTGCTGCTGGCTGCAATGCTGGGCCAGTTCTGGCTCATGGCCGCCGGCATGCTGTTCTTTGGATCGGCCACGGCGGCAGGTTTGCAGGCACGCTATGCGGCGGTTGACGGCGCCCCTCCGGAGAAGGCCGGCCGTGCCATGGCCATCGTCATCTGGGCCACCACGGTGGGTTCGGTGGCCGGTCCCAACCTGTCCGAGCCCGGCCGCCTGTTCGGTCTCCAACTGGGCCTGGTCCCTTTGTCGGGGCCGTTTGTGTTCTCCCTGGTCGCGTTCATCACGGCCGCCCTGGTCATCTCCGTGTTTTTCCTCGCGCCGCCTCCTGCCGCCGCCGCCGCCGACCTCACGGCGAACGCCGCCGACCCGGTTGTCCCCGTCGTCCCTGCCAAGCCCGCGGTCCCCGCCAAGCGGCACGGTGCGTGGCGTGCGCTGCGCCTGGCCAGCCGCAACCCGCGGGCACTGTTTGCCCTGGCGGCCGTCACCGGCGGGCACGCCATCATGGTCGGCGTCATGGTCATGACGCCGGTGGCGATGGATGCGCACGGGCACGCGCTGAACGTCATTGGCATTGTCATCAGCCTGCACATCCTGGGCATGTACGCCATGAGCCCAGTCTTCGGCTGGCTCGTGGACAGGATCGGCGCCATGCAGGTCGTATTCACCGGCTGCGGCATCTTCCTCGCCGCCATCGCCCTCGGCGCCCTGGTTTCGGACAGCAGCGACCCCGTCATGATGTCCGCCGCCCTGACCATGCTGGGCCTGGGCTGGTCCGCCTGCCTGATCGGCGGCTCATCCCTGCTGAACCAGTCCGCACCCGAGGACCTGCGCGTCCCCCTCCAGGGCGCCAACGACATGCTCATGAACCTCTGCGCTGCCGGCATGGCCGCCCTGGCCGGACCCATCCTGACATGGGGCGGCTTTTTCTGGGTCAACATGATGGCCCTGGCCGTACTGATTCCCATGGTGGTCCTGGGCGTGCGTGCCTTGCGGACGACGCCGGAGCCCGCCGCCCCGGACCTGGTCACCGACACCGTGGTTTAGACCGCACCCCAGGGTCGTTGCTTCGCCGGACCGTGGATTGGCGGCGCCGTCAGGCGCCCAGGATGTGCCGCAGCGCCGACTCCAAGTCGGCGTCCCGGAACGTGTAGCCCGACTCCTGGATTTTCGCCGCGGAAACCCGCTGGCTGGCCAACGCCAATTCGGCAGCCCCCTGCCTGCCCAGCAGAACTTTCGGTCCCAACGAGGGCACCTTCAGGGCCGCCGGGCGCTTGAGGACGCGGCCCAGGGTGCGGGCGAAACTCCCTGCCGTCACGGGCCGCGGGGCCACGCCATTGACCGGTCCGGCCACGTCCGACGACAGTGCTGCGTGCGCAAAGATCCCGGCGATGTCATCAATGCCCACCCAGCTTTGCCATTGTTTCTCACCAACCGGGCCGCCAACACCGGCCAAGAAAAGGGGAAGCA
>JBBSQT010000168.1:0-5226 GCA_038243775.1 Actinomycetales bacterium
TGGCGTGGGCGGGAAGGGCCGAGCTCACACTGCCCAGGAGCCTGCCGAGGAAACCTCCCCGGCCCCGGGAGCCGAAGACCAACAATTCAGCGGTTTCGCTGAGCTCGAGCAAAACCCCGGCGGCATCACCGTTTTCCACCCTGGCGTCCATCTCAATATCGAGGTGGGCCACTTTGGCGGCGGCTTCGCGAAGGACAGCCTCGGCACCCTGGCGGATGACGTCGTCGTCCACGGTGGCGTAACCGCCGTCGAGCCCTGATGCGGCAAAGATGGGAACGGTATAGGCGGTGACCAGGTGGAGCGGGCGCTTGCGCTTCTTGGCCTCCTGCGCAGCCCAGAACAGGGCAAAATTACTTTGCTCAGAGCCGTCAATGCCAACGACTATTCCGGTGGGGTTCGGTGCAGATTCGTGGGCGGGACCCTGAGGGGCTACCTGGGGATTGCTCATGCTGCGCCTCCTAGCTCTTGTATGCCGGAGGGTGCGAAACGCACGTGGCGCCTCCCCATCGCGGCCTGTACTTGTGACTATTGCCGGTTCGGCTTGGCTCGTCAAGTTGCCCGTCCCGGGGACAATGAAGTCAGGTAATCTTCTTCTCGCCCATCCAGTCCCCGCGTGTGACACAGTTGAGAGAAGAATCACTTACCGAAGAGTAACTTGAGGGTGGATGCAATGTTTAAATTGCTTGAAACGGAGCTGGCGAACGGACGCAACAATGGCCCTGCGCCCACGGAAATGTGGTCAAATGCCACCTCCGCCCTCGCGGGGCTGTCCGCGCCGTTGGCGGTCCTGGACGTAAAGGCACTTTCCTACAACGCCGGCTCCCTGCTGCGCCGGGCAGGCGGCAAACCCATTCGGGTGGCCAGCAAGTCCATCCGCAACAAGGAAGTGCTCCGCGCCGTCCTGGCCCGCCCTGGGTTTGCCGGAATCCTGGGCTTCACCCTCCCCGAAGCGCTCTGGCTGGCAACGGATCCCAGCGACGCCTTCACTGACATTGTGATCGCCTACCCCACGGCGGACGCCGACGCCCTGCGCGAGCTGGCCGCCGACCCGGTGGCGTGCGCCCGCGTGACCCTCATGGTTGATTCCACCGAACAGCTGGAATGGATGGCCGCGGTCCTGTCCGGGGGCAGCCCTGCCGCACCCCTCCGGCTCGCCCTGGATCTGGACGCGTCATGGCGCCCCGCCGTCGGCGGCCGGGCCGTGGGCCACATTGGCGTGTACCGCTCCCCCATCCGCAGCGGTGACGACGCCGTTGCGCTGGCCCTGGCCGTCAACACCTACAAGGCCGCGAACGCCCCGCTCTTCCGTCTGGTGGGGATCATGGCCTACGAAGCACAGGTTGCCGGTTTGCAGGACACCCCGCACACGGGAAACAAGGTGGCGGATCTGGCCAAGTCAGCCGTGCTGCACCAGATCCAACGTTCCTCGATGGCCGAGATCTCCCGCCGCCGGGCCGAGGTGCTGGCGGCCGTGCGGAAAGTGGCTGACCTTGAATTCGTCAACGGAGGCGGCACCGGAAGCTTGGAACTGACCGCTGCCGACGCTTCCGTCACCGAGCTTGCGGCCGGTTCCGGACTGTTTGGCCCCACCCTTTTTGACGGTTATTCACGATTCACCCCGGCCCATGCCGTGGGATTTGCGGTGCCCGTGGTCCGCCGGCCCGCCCCGGGGATCGTGACTGTCCTGGGCGGCGGCTGGATCGCTTCCGGCCCGCCGGGCGCCGACCGTTCCCCCGTCCCCGTGCACCCGCCGGGGCTGTCGCTGATCGGCACGGAGGGTGCCGGGGAGGTCCAGACCCCCTTGCGAGGCGCGGCCGCGGCGCAGCTGCGCATCGGGGACAAGGTGTGGTTCAGGCACGCCAAATCGGGTGAGGTTTGCGAGCATGTGGATGCCCTGGAGATGCTCGACGGCGAACAAAGGGTGGGCGCGGCGCTCACCTATCGCGGGGAAGGGAAGGCATTCATATGAGTGAGTGGCGCAATTGGGCCGGTGACCAGCGATGCACGCCCGCACAGGTGGCCAACCCCAGCACCGTTGCCGAGATTTCCGCATTGACCTCTGCCGCAGCAGCTTCCGGGCGCACCTTGAAAGCTGTCGGTGCCGGCCACAGCTTCACCGACATCGCCCTGACCAACGGCACCCAGCTGCGTCTTGACGGGCTCAGCGGACTGCTGAAAGTTGAGCGGGAGAAGAAGCTGGTCACCCTGGCCGGCGGCACGCGCTTGCACGACATCCCGGCCCTGCTGGCACCGTATGGGCTGGCCATGGAAAATCTTGGCGACATTGACAGGCAGTCCATCTCCGGCGCCGTCTCCACCGGCACGCACGGGACGGGGCTGGGATTTGGCGGCATCGCCACGCAGATCCGGGCCTTGACCCTCGTGACGGGAACCGGCGAGGTCCTTAGCTGCTCTGCCACCGAAAATGCCGACGTGTTCGCCGTCGCCCGGGTGGGACTGGGCGCGTTGGGCATCATCACGTCCGTCACACTGCAATGCGTGGACGCCTTCATGCTGCACGCCATGGAGCGCCCCGAACCACTGGCCGATGTCCTGGCGACCCTGGAGGAGCGCAGCCGGAACCATGACCACTTCGAATTCTATTGGTTCCCGCACACAGACACGGCCCTGACCAAGACAAACACCAGATACGCTCCGGGAGCCCTGCCTGCAGGGGTCGGGCCGCTGTCCACCATGGCGCACCTGGTCGATGACGTCCTCGTCTCCAACACCCTGTTCTCAGCCCTGTGTAGCATCACCAAAAAAGTTCCCAGCGCCATCCCGCGGGTCAACCGTGCAGCGTCCTGCCTGACCGGCAACCGGGAATTTGGGGACGCCTCCCACAAGGTGTTTGCCACGCAGCGCACAGTAAGATTCCGGGAGATGGAATACGCGATCCCACTGGAGCAGGTCCCCGATGTCCTGCAGGCCATCGAGAAAATGATCAAGCGCCGCCGATTCCAGATTTCCTTCCCGGTGGAGGTGCGCACCGCCGCCGCCGACGACATCGCCCTGTCCACCGCAAACACCCGCGACAGTGGCTATGTCGCCATCCACCAGCACGTAAAAACAGCACCGTTTGAGTACTTCCACGCGGCGGAGGACATCTTCCGCGCGCATGCCGGACGTCCCCACTGGGGCAAGTGGCACTTTCTCCAATCAGAGGACTTTATGGAGCTCTACCCAGAGCTGGAAAAGTTCTGTATGGTTCGAGATGTTCTCGATCCCAACAGGGTGTTCAGGAACGCATATTTGGACCGGGTGCTGCTTTGAAGCACATCCCGGTGCAGCCAGGCTCCCGGCCGCACAAACACCAGTTCTCCCACCGTTCGAGGAGGCTTTTGCCATGATCGCTGCGCCATCCCCCGACCCAGCCCGCGCGCTTGTGCCGCCGGTGCTTGTGCCGCCGGTGCCTGTGCCGCCGGTGTCAGAAAAGACAACCACGGTTGTCATTGGTTCCGGCTTTTCCGCCCTGGCAGTTGCTGCCGAACTCAACCGGCAGGGCGTTGAGGCGATCATCGTGGACGGTTCCTGCACTTTGAGGCAGCATTCGCCGCTCCAGCCCACCACCGGCGGAATCAGCTTGGAGGCTCTGAGTGAGCGCAGTGAAATTGTGCGGCTCCTTGAACACTACGCACGCCGCCATGAACTGGACATCCGTCCGGAAACCAAGGCCCTGGACCTGACCCGGGCACACCCCGCGAGCAACCGCCAGTGGCGCGTGCAGACAGCCCAGGGAATCCTCAAGGCGCACTGCGTGATCTTCACCCGCGGCGCGCTCAGCCAGTTGCGCCGGGTCCTGCAGGGCGTCGGGGTCACCACGGCCACCGACTTGCGGGCCAGCATGCATGCACTGGGCATTTACCTGGTCGGAGTGGGGGACCTTGAAGTTCCCACCACCCACGAAATCCTGCACCAGGCCAGGCGCGCAGGCCAGTCAATTGCCTCCCGCATGGCCGCCCATGAACTGGGTTCACCCCAGGCCATGGCATAAAAATGGAGTCCCGCCACTGTGGCGGGAACTCCAATTTTTTTGAAACGAAACCACCTGAGGCAAGCGGCCGACGGCATCGGCCTTGCCCGGGTGGGTCAGTCTTCCCTGGTGAGGCGGCGGCGGGCAATCACCACCATGGCCACCACCACGCCAACAAGGACCACCACCAGCCCAATCACGCTCCACGGCACTGCGGAGTTGTCCTGAACCTTCTCGGGAACCGCATCCGGCTGGGCCTGGACCGACACGGCCGGGCCGGCACCCGCTCCGGCTGGGCTGCCCGCCCCGGCAGCGGTGGCCGTAAACGTGAATTCGCCCTCAATGGGGTGCGAATCAGAGGAAACCAGCCGCCACTTCACGGTGTACTTGCCGGCGGGAGCGCCAGGTTTCACCGCCTGGCTGGCCGCCCTGTCGAGCACATCCACACCCCCGGTTGACCAGTTGGTTCCCGACCCGTCCAGCACCTGGACCTCCGAGCCGATGACGGCCGGCACGTTGCTCATGCTGATCTCGATCTTGTCCGGAACCGCAGCGACTGTTGCGCCGTCAGAAGGGGAAGTGCCGGTGAGCGCATCGTGGGCGAAGGCTGCGGTGGAGGTGCCAAAGAAAAGCAATAAAAGTGCCAATACACCCCCCAGGGCACCTCGTACATGCTTTTTCGATGTCACGTTCGTCTCACCATGTCGTCGACTTGCGGCAAAAAACACAGCAGAATTTCCTTTGATCGCGGGAAGGATGGCCCCTCACGGTACCCCACAACCATGGGAGTTTCCGGAGAATCGCGGCACCTTGGTGACGATTGACAGCTCAGCCGGGGCCGGCGTCGTCCCTCATGCAACAGCCCGAACCCGGCCCTGTGCGCTATGTTGCGCACCGCCGCGACCGGGTAGTATTTCCTCGGTTAAAGTAAACACCTTTTCACTTCGCCCGGAAGGCTCCCCCATGGCAACGAAGACGGCTATCCGCCTGTCTGCGGTCGACAAATATTTCATGATGACCGAGCGCGGCTCAAACTATTCGCGGGAGATCCGCGGGGGTTTCGCCACGTTCTTTGCCATGAGCTACATCGTGGTGCTGAACCCGCTGATCCTGGGCGGCGCCGACTCCACCGGCGGCGAGCTGGGGCTGGAGCGCGTTGCCGCGGCCACGGCATTCGTGGCCGGCATCCTGACCATCATCATGGGTGCATGGGCCAAGCACCCCTTCGCCCTGGCCGCCGGTCTCGGAGTCAA
>JBBSQT010000169.1:0-5223 GCA_038243775.1 Actinomycetales bacterium
CCGAACATGACGGGAACGATGGCGTGCTCGCCGGGGAGCAGTTCGAAGCCTTCCTCCTCCATGCGGCGGCGGAACAGTGCCGCGTTCTCAAACAGCTTCCCGCGCAGTTCAGCAGAGCCGGCCACCAGCTCCAGTGCCGTCCGGGTGGCGGCGACGATGGCGGGGGCGAGGGAATTGGAGAACAGGTAGGGGCGGGCCTTCTGACGCAGCATGGCCACAATTTCGCTGCGGCCGGAGACGTAGCCGCCCGATGCCCCGCCCAAGGCCTTGCCGAAGGTACCGGTGTAAATGTCGACGCGGTCCGAGACGCCTGCATGTTCCGGGGTGCCGGCACCCGTGGCGCCCATGAAGCCCACTGCGTGGGAGTCATCGACCATGACCAGGGCGTCGTACTTGTCGGCGAGTTCGCAGATAGCGGCCAGCGGGGCCAGGAAACCGTCCATGGAGAACACGCCGTCGGTGACGATGATGGTCCGGCGTGCCCCGGCGCCGTCGTTCAGGGCGGCTGCGGCCTGCAGCTGGGTCTCCAGATCGGCCATGTCCTGGTTGGCGTAGCGGAAGCGGGCGGCCTTGGACAGGCGGATGCCGTCGATGATGGAGGCGTGGTTCAGGGCGTCGGAGATGATGGCATCCTGCGCCCCGAACAGGGACTCAAACACGCCGCCGTTTGCGTCGAAGCAGGAGGAGAAGAGGATGGTGTCCTCGGTGCCCAGGAACTTGGAGACGGCTGCCTCAAGTTCCAGGTGGAGGTCCTGGGTGCCGCAGATGAAGCGCACGCTGGCCATGCCGAAGCCGTGGCTGTCCAGGGCGGCCTTCGCGGCGCCGATGATGTCCGGGTGGTTGGCCAGTCCCAGGTAGTTGTTGGCGCAGAAGTTCAGCACGGGGGCGGTGTCACCGCCCAGCGGGCCGGCCTTGATGTGGCTGGACTGGGCGGTGGTGATCTGGCGTTCGGTCTTGAAAAGCCCGGCTGCGCTGATTTCGGCCAGTTCGGCGCCGAGCTGTTCCTTCATGGAGGAGAACATGGGAATCCTTAGGTTCGTGGTGGGGCGGGCTGCAGCTTCGTGGGGAGCGGCGGGTCAGGAGAAGACGGACCAGTCCAGGACGATCTTGCCGCTGGTGCCGGAGCGGGCCGTCGCGAAGGCCTGCTCCCAGTCGGTGGCGGGCACAACGTCCGTGACCACGGAGGAGACCGCCGCGCGCAGCACCGGATTGGAGGAGAGCATGGCACTCATGGCGTACCAGGTTTCATACATTTCCCGTCCGTAAATGCCCTTGAGCGTGAGCATGTGGGTGACCACCTTGCCCCAGTTGATGTCGATCGATTCGCTGGGCAGGCCCAACATGGCGATGCGGCCGCCGTGGTTCATATTGTCGATCATCTCAGGCAGCGCGGTGGGGTGGCCAGACATTTCCATGCCGACGTCGAATCCCTCGCGCATGCCGAGCTGGCGCTGGGCGTCCTTGAGCCGGGTGGTGGCGACGTTGACGGCCAGGTCCACGCCCATGGTTTCGGCCATGGCCAGGCGCGGGGCGGACACGTCGGTGATGGCGATCTTGCGCGCTCCGGCGTGGCGGGCCACGGCGATGGCCATGAGGCCGATGGGCCCGGCACCGGTGATGAGCACGTCCTCGCCGATCAAGTCGAAGCTCAGCGCGGTGTGGACGGCGTTGCCCAGCGGGTCGAAGATGGCGCCCAGTTCCGGGGTGATGGAGGGGTCCTGGTGCACCCAGACGTTGGATTCGGGGATGACCACGTATTCGGCGAAGGCGCCGTCGCGCTGGACGCCGACGGAGATCGTGTTGATGCACATGTGGCGTCGGCCGGCGCGGCAGTTGCGGCAGAGCCCGCACACCACGTGGCCCTCGCCGGAGACCTTGTCCCCCACGGCGACACTGTGGACGTCAGCGCCGACTTCCACGATTTCACCATAGAATTCGTGCCCGGCGATCAGCGGGGCGTTGATGTTTGCCGCGGCCCACGCGTCCCAGGCCTGGATGTGCAAATCGGTGCCGCAAAGCCCGGTGGTGTGGACCTTGATCTTGACGTCCCGCGGGCCGGGCTGCGGTTCCGGGCGCTCGACGAGTTCGAAGCCCGCGTGGGCACCGGATTTGTACAGGGCTTTCATGGGCCTTCATTTCTGTCGAAAGGTGGTGAATTCCATTACAGCGCCTGAAACCCTTTAGCACAATCGATGATTTCTCCATCGTCGATTTAGCTTTTGCTTAGCTATATGGTGGGGTGATGGAACTTCACCAATTGCAGATGCTGCGCGAACTCGGCGAGCTGGGGAGCATCAAGGCCGTGGCCGAGACCCTCTCCGTCACGCCCTCCGCCGTCTCCCAGCACATCTCGCTGCTCCAGCGCCAGGTGGCCACGCCGCTCACCCGCAAAGACGGACGAAACCTGGTGCTGACGGAGGCCGGGAAAGTGCTGGCCGATGCCGCCGCGCACGTCACTGACGCCATGGCCACCGCCCGCGCCGCGATCGGATCCTATGAGCAGGACGCCGGCGGCACAGTCTCAGTCAGCGGATTCCACAGTGCAGGCCAGGCCCTGTTCGCCCCCCTGGTCCGCAGGTTGGCTATGGGTCAGGCCGGTGTGCCGCAACTGCGGCTCTCCGACGAGGATGTGGCCCAGCAGGACTTTCCGGCACTGGCTGCCAGCTACGATTTGGTGCTGGCACACCGCATGGACCACAGCCCTGCGTGGCCGCAATCGCGGGTGCGCGTGATTCCATTGGCCCACGAGCCACTGGATATTGCCGTGGCCTCCGACCACCCGCTCGCGGCCCTGGAAACGCTCTCACCAGCCGATGTTGTGGACTACCCGTGGGTGGCCAGTCGCAGCGGCTACTCTCCCGCGGATGTACTGACAGCCATCGGTGCTGTGACGAGCAAGCCGGTGAACATCGTGCATAGAATTAATGACTATTCGGCCGTTGCAGCCCTCGTGTCCACCGGCGACATCATTGGGCTGCTCCCCCGCTACACCTCAAGTCCTGCGCTGTCTCTGGGGGCCGAGCTGTCCCCCGGCGTGGTGCTGCGCCCACTCACGGGCATCAACACCCGCCGCCGGATTGACCTGCTGGCACGCCCGGAAAACCTCAAACGGACCTCGGTCATGCTCGTTGCCCAGGCCCTGCAGGAAATCATGGCGGAGCTGACGGGCGAGAACTGAGCCACTCAACGCAGCGAGGGCGTGCCATGCTGGCGAGGACGGGTGAAATTTCACACGCCGTCACCAGCATGGCACGCCCTCGGCGCGCTGTGCCGCGAAGGTGTGCCTCAACGGACCCGACGGGCTCGACCATCGCCGGTTGAGCCCGTCGAGACCCGGGTCAGTTTGTCAGGACACCTAGCCCTCGACGCCGAGGGTCTTCAGGATCAGCTCGCGCACGCGGGCCGCGTCGGCCTGTCCGCGGGTGACCTTCATGACCCCGCCAACAATAGCGCCAACGGCCTGGACCTTGCCGCCGCGGATCTTGTCCGCCACGTCCGGCTGGGCCGCGAGGGCTTCGTCAATCGCGGTCTGCAGGGCGCCGTCGTCGGAGACCACCGCCAGGCCGCGCTTGGCCACCACCTCGGCGGGCGTGCCCTCACCCTCAAGGACGCCGTCGAGCACCTTGCGGGCCAGCTTGTCGTTGATGGCACCTGTTGCGATGAGCTTTTCAATCTCCACCACGACGGCGGGGCTGACGCCCAGCGCTGCGGGGTCGACGTCGGCCAGCTTGGCGCGGCGTGCAATCTCGCCCATCCACCACTTGCGGGCTGCGGCGGCGGTGGCACCGGCGGTGACGGTCTCCTCAATTTCGTCCATGAGGCCGGCGTTGACCACATCGCGGAATTCCAGGTCCGAGTAGCCCCAGTCTGCCTGCAGGCGCTTGCGGCGTTCGGCCGGCGGCTCGGGCAGGGTGGCGCGCAGCTCCTCAACCCAGGCGGCGGAGGTGACGATGGGCACCAGGTCCGGTTCCGGGAAGTAGCGGTAGTCGTCAGCGTCGGACTTGGGCCGCCCGGACGTGGTGGACTTTGTGTCCTCGTGCCAGTGGCGGGTTTCCTGCGTGATGAGCACGCCGGAATCCAGGACCGCGGCGTGGCGCTGGATCTCGAACGTCACCGCGTTTTCGACGGCGCGCAGCGAGTTCACGTTCTTGGTCTCGGTGCGGGTGCCGAACTTCTCCTGGCCGTAGGGGCGCAGGGAGACGTTGGCGTCGCAGCGGACGTTGCCGCGCTCCATCTTCGCGTCGGAGACACCCAGGTTTTTCACGATCTCACGGATCGCCGCAACGTAGGCCTTGGCCAGCTCCGGGGCGCGGGCGCCGGCGCCCTCGATGGGCTTGGTGACAATTTCCACCAGCGGCACGCCGGAGCGGTTGTAGTCCACGAGGGAGTAGTCGGCGCCCTGGATGCGTCCTGTGGCACCACCCATGTGGGTGAGCTTTCCGGCGTCTTCCTCCATGTGTGCGCGCTCAATTTCCACGCGGAACACGGTGCCGTCTTCCAGTTCGATGTCGATCCAGCCGTCGTAGCAGATCGGGTCCTCGTACTGGGAGGTCTGGAAGTTCTTGGGGGTGTCCGGGTAGAAGTACTGCTTGCGGGCAAAGGTGCAGTGCTCGGCGATGTTGCAGTTCAGCGCCAGCCCGATCAGGATCGAGGACTCCACGGCCTTTTTGTTCACCACGGGCAGCACGCCGGGCAGGCCCAGGCACACCTCGTTGACGTTGCTGTTGGGCTCATCACCAAAAACGTTGGGTGCTGAGGAGAACATCTTGGTCTTGGTGTTCAGCTCAACGTGGACCTCAAAACCGAGGACGGGGTCGTACTTTTCCAGGGCTTCTTCGTAGCTCAGGATGGTGTCAACGCTCATTAGTTTGCCTCCTCGGCTGATGTGGTCTCGACGAGTTCGGCCAGTTCGGGCGCCTGGTTCAGTTCGGGCGCCTGGTTCAGGATGGGCCCGCCCCACTGCTCTTCAAGCAGGGATTCCAGCACGGCGCCAACACGGTAGACGCGGGCGTCTTCGCGGGCAGGGGCCAGCAGCTGGATACCAACCGGCAGGCCGTCTTCCTCGGCCAGGCCGCCGGGCAGGGTCAGTCCGGGGATGCCGGCAAGGTTTGCCGGGATGGTGGCGACGTCCTGGAGGTACATGGACAGCGGGTCATCCAGCTTCTCGCCCAGCTTGAACGCCGTGGTGGGCGTGGTCGGGGAGATCAGCACGTCAACCTGCGC
>JBBSQT010000170.1:0-5206 GCA_038243775.1 Actinomycetales bacterium
CAGTGAACATCCTGCTCATCATGGCCGACCAATTCGCCGCCCATGCCCTGGAACGCCGCCGTGGCACCGACGCGCATTTCGCCACGCCAAACCTTGACCGTTTGGCGTCCGTGTCCACGGTGTTCACACAGGCCTACACGCCGTTCCCGCTCTGCGTGCCGGCCCGCAGCGCCGTGGTCACAGGGCGATATCCGCACCATTTGGGCGTCATGGCCAACAGCTTCAGGGCGAACCCCCGGGATATGCCGGCCGAACCCGGCCACGGCCCGCAGTCGCTGGGCCACTGGTTCACGGCCGCCGGCTATGACTGCGCCTATGCCGGCAAATGGCATGCCCTGCAGGCCAGCGCCACGGAGGCTGACGGCTTCGCTCCCATCCACCCCTTTGGCGACGAAGGCTTGGTCGAGGCGTGCCACGAGTGGCTGGGCGGACGCGATGCGGGCAATCCGTTCCTCCTCGTCGCCTCCTTTGACGATCCGCACACGATTTGCGAATACGCCCGCTCCCAGCCCATGCCCTACGGCGGTGTGGCCCAGGGGGACGTCCTCGCCGCTCCCCCGCTTCCGGCCAATTTCCCGCGGGCACCCCATGCTCCCGAAGCCTTGGATTTCGAGCAGCAGGCAGCGGCCCGCATGTACGGGACCGTGGGGTTCAGCCCCGACGACTGGCGGCACTACCGGGAGGCCTATGCCGCGCTCGTGGCGCGCGTTGACCAACGCATTGGGCAACTGCTGGACGGTGTTAATCTGACGGGTACCGCCGTCGTTTTTGTCAGCGACCACGGCGACGGCGACGCCTCCCACGGCTGGAACCAGAAAACCGCGCTGCACCAGGAATGCATCAAGGTACCGTTTTTGGTCCATGTACCTGGACGGCCGGCAGCTGTTGAACAAAGACCGGTTCCGGCGCTGCTCGGGCTGCTGCCAACACTGTGCGACGTGGCCGGGATCAGTGCTCCCGACGGGCTGCCCTGCGGATCGGTCCTTGCGCCGTCGAGCTCTGCCGTTGTTATCCAGACAGCGTTCGAAGACGCTGCCGCGCTGCCAGGGGCTGGGACTTCGGGCCGGGCACTGATTTCGGGGGCCTTTAAGTACACCGTGTACAGCTGGGGCAGGCACCGCGAACAATTGCACAACCTGGTTGAGGATCCGGACGAACAACGCAATCTCGCGGTGGAAACCGCATTCGCGCCGGTGCTTGAGGATATGCGTGCCCAACTGCTGGAGTGGGCTGTTGGCAACGGCGACGACGCCTTCCTGAAGAAGCTGGTGCTCCCGGCCACCGCGAAGGGAACGCATGAGGTAATCTTCCGTGTTCCCTACTAACCGCTGGGAACTCTCTGGGCGTAAGCTGGTAGCAAATATGCATGGAATATCCAGCGTATTCCCAGCCAATGGTCGGAGACTGAAATGGTGAAAAAGACTGGACCTGAAGCCAAGCTGCTCGTTGTGGACGACGAGCCCAATATTCGTGAGCTCCTTTCCACTTCCCTGCGTTTCGCCGGGTTCGAGGTCATCGCCGCAGCCAATGGCCGCGATGCCCTGGCTGCCGCCGAGGAGCACAACCCTGACCTTGCCGTGCTCGATGTCATGCTGCCGGACATGGACGGATTCACCGTCACCCGCCGGCTGCGCGCCGCGGGGCGGCACTTCCCCGTGCTGTTCCTGACAGCCCGCGATGACACCGAGGACAAAGTCACCGGCCTGACCGTCGGCGGCGACGACTACGTCACCAAGCCGTTCAGCCTCGATGAGGTGGTGGCCCGCATCCGCGCGGTCCTGCGACGCACCCAGCCCATGGAAGACGATGATGCCGTGCTGCGTGTTGCCGATCTGGAGCTCGACGACGACGCCCACGAGGTGCGCCGCGCCGGCAAGACGGTGGAGCTCTCCCCCACAGAATTCAAGCTGCTGCGCTACCTGATGCTCAACCCCAACCGTGTGCTGTCCAAAGCCCAGATCCTTGACCACGTCTGGGAGTACGACTTCAACGGCGACGCCTCCATTGTGGAGTCCTACATTTCCTACCTGCGCCGCAAGGTGGACACCGACCCTTCGCTGCCTGCCCTGATCCAGACCAAGCGCGGCGTGGGCTACGTGCTGCGGACGGCCGACAAACGCTAACCCCCGCCCGGTCCATTGATTACGTTGTGGAAGAATGCCTCCCTGCGCTCACAGCTGGTGGCCATCATCAGCGCACTGTTGAGCGTGTCTTTGTTGGCGCTCGGAGCCACAACGTTCCTCCTGCTGCATTCCTTCCTGGAGGAGCAGATGGACACGCAGCTGACCACTTTCCAGCGCTCCATTGTGGGCTACGGGACGGTCGATTCGCAGAACACCGGGCAGTCGCCCTTCGCCTTTGACTACTACGTCGGATTTCATTTTGAAGATGGCAGCCAGGCGGACCAGAATCGTCCGGGACAGGACAAGCCGGTCTACCCCAATTTTTCCATGGCCGACGCCATTGCCATAAACGGCAAGGTGTTCACGGTTCCCAGCAGCGACGGCGGCGCCCCGTGGCGGATCACCGTCATTGCCCCGCAGAAATTCAACTTTGGTTCTGCCGATTCGGCCCCGGGCCGCCCCGAATATGTGGGTTACGTGGTTGTTGGGCTGCCGTACGAGGCGTTGAACCTGACGCTGGAGCGCCTGGCCGTTGTGATTGCCGGGGTTGCCATTCTGACCGTCACCTTGGGCACCATGATCGCATACTGGACCGTCACCCGTTCCTTCCGTCCCCTGGGCCGCGTTGAAAAGACTGCCGCAGCCATTGCCGCCGGCGACCTGTCCCGCCGTGTCGACATTGAGAACCCGGCCACGGAAGTGGGCAGGCTTTCCGGCTCCCTGAACACGATGCTGGCCCACATTGAACATGCTTTTGCCGCCCGGACAGCGTCCGAGAAGAAGATGCGCCGCTTCGTGGCCGATGCTTCCCATGAACTGCGCACCCCCCTGGTCACTATCCGCGGCTTCTCCGAACTTTACCGCCACGGCGCCTTGCAGAGCCCCGACGACGTCGGCACCGCCATGGGCCGCATCGAGAGTGAGGCCAAGCGCATGGGCGAGCTCGTGGAGGACCTGCTCATGCTGGCCCGCATTGACGAGCAGCGTCCGCTCCAAATCAAGCCGGTGGATCTGCTCATCATCGGCCATGACGCCGTGCTGGATGCGCGCGCCAGCGCGCGCGACCGCGCTTTTGCCGTCGTTGGGCTCGAGGGCGGACAAGCCACCCCGGCACCCAGCGTCGGTGACGAAGCGAAACTGCGCCAGGTCGTGGCGAACCTGATGGGCAACGCACTGCGATACACGCCCGAGGGCTCGCCCATTGAAATCATGGTGGGTACCCGCACGGACGGCGTGAGCACGCATTCGGTCATCAAGATCCGCGACCATGGCCCCGGCATCTCGGACGAAGAAGCGCCCCGGGTCTTTGAACGGTTCTATCGCGCCGATTCCTCCCGCGACAGGAACACCGGCGGCAGCGGGCTGGGTCTGGCGATCGTGTCAGCCATTGTGGCGTCGCACGAGGGCACCGTCCGGCTCGAGCAGACTCCGGGCGGCGGCGCAACCATGGCCATCGAGCTGCCCTACCAACCCGCCGATGAAGGCCTTTCCGATCCTGACGCAGGCTTCCCGGATGCTGGTTCCACGGGCGATGATTCCTCCACCGCATAGCTGCGGTGTACGTCCGTCCACAGAAGCACTTCCCTGGGTGCCATCCGCTGGAAGTGCTTCCTAAACTGGTCGGTGTCAGCGACATTCAAACGTCTCCAGCTCACACAGACAAGGCCCACATCATGGCACAATTCAACGTCAACAGCGACGACCTTGCCCTCAAAAGCAGCGCCGTCAAAGGCTCCATCGACCGCATCCGCATGGAGGTCGACGCCATGAAGCGCAATCTCCTTGACCTGCAATCCACGTGGACGGGCGCAGCAGCCACCAACTTCCAGTCCCTGCTCCAGGAGTGGCATGCCACGGAGATGAAGGTTGAGGCATCCCTTGAGAGCATCAACGGTGCGCTCTCCATGGCCGCGACACAATATGCCGAGGCAGAGGAGGCCAATGCCCGCATGTTCACCATTCGATAAATCGCGATTCGCCGCGGCTGTTTCCCCCGCTGCCGCCGGGCTGACGCTGCACTGCTTCCGGGCCGCCTGTCGCGCGACTTGCGTTGCGGTTGCCGTTGCGTTGCGGTTGCGGTTGCCGTGCGGTTGCCGCTTCTTTTCCCGCGACTTCACCCCGCCACATTTGGCGGCCGGAATCATTAGTAAACAATTACGGGTGCAACGGGTGCAAATGACATTGTTTAGGATATGATTATGGTATGGGCATCGCAGGACAGCCCGGATCTTCCAAGGATTCCAACCTTTCCGGGCAGCAGCTTTTGGGACCACGCTTCGAGGCAGCACTCGAAGGCTACTACCAAACGGCCTCCCAAGACCCGCAGGACCCCTGCCCCGAAAGCCTCTACGACGACGACCCTGGCGACCCGGTCGAAGCCGCCGCGCGTGCCGCCGGCTGCGCCCCGGAAGGCTCCGGTACCGAGGACAGGTTCCTGGACGGTACCGAGGACAGGTTCCTGGACGAAGAGCAGTTCCTGGAGCTGCTCGCCGAGCAGGACCACCAGCTGCGGCTGCACCAGGAAGGATGCTCGGACGCCGACGGCGAAGAACGCCGGGCCCTGACAGCCAAGGCCCACCTGAACGTGCTGCGGGCCGCCGAACCCCTGAGCATGCCACGGCCCCTGACGGTGCCGGTCTACGGCGGCACGAAACGCGTCCAACGCATGCTGCGCCCCATGACCGCTGAGGAGCAAGCCAACTACATCCCCTGGACCCCCGAACTCGGCGCCGCGGCCCTGCAGGCCGTGGACCCCGCCACCTTAGGCGATGATGACCTGCTGAACTACATCCAAGCCACCGAACGCCAAGCCTCCTGGGCCATGGCCCGCCAAGCCGCCGCGATCAACGAATTCTCCACCCGCCGCCCGCCCGTGCCAGGGGAAGAACCACCCAAAAACCACCCCGACCGCTCCCGCTACGCCGCCGCTGAACTCATGGCCCTGTTCGCCATCGGCACCAACGCCGCCGAACACCTCATCGCCGACGCCGAGCTGCTCACCCAAAAACTCCCCGACACCTTCGAGCAATTCAACGACGGCTCCCTGGACACCCGCCGCATCAACGCCATCATCCGCGGCTGCA
>JBBSQT010000171.1:0-5206 GCA_038243775.1 Actinomycetales bacterium
CGGCGCCGGGCACTGGTGTACCTGCCGCTGATTCTGCTCGCTTTCATTGGTGTGTACGCCGTGGCGTGGCTGGTTGAGGGAAACCTTGGCGGCGGGGGGACGGACGGGTCCGGCGCGTCCGGCGCGTCTGGCGCGTCTGGCGGGAACGGGCTCGGCTGGGTGGCGCTGCTGGCCGCCATCCCGCGTATTGTGCTGCCCTACCCCTACCCCTTTACCTACACGGCAAGCATTTACCCGCACGGCATCTTCTCCGAACTGTTGTTCAGCTTTGGCGGCCCGCTCCTGTGGCTGGTCAGTGCCGCCGCGATTCTTGGGGTGTTCCTGAGCCGCCGGCTGCGCCCGGGGGTACGCGACCATGACAGGGTCCGCGCGCTGGTGGCCTTGGGAGGGGACTCACTGTCCTGGATGGTGCTGTGGTCCAACAACCAGTACTGGTTCAATGCAGCCGGGACCGCGGCCGTGGCCTACCAACCCCACAACGGCGTGGCCGTGACGGTGGGAGGCCCGGTGGGCAGGCCCTCGGAGTGGGAGCCGGCCGTGGATGAATTCCTCAACTTCTGTGCCGACGAGTCACTGACCCCGTGCTTTTATTCGGTGAACGAGGTGCCTGCCGCCATTCTGGCCGCCCGCGGCTACAAGGGCATCGAGGTCGCGGCGGAAACACTGCTGGACATCCGCACCATGGACTTCAAGGGCAAGGATTGGCAAAATGTGCGCACCGCCTTGAACAAGGCGGAGAAGCTAGGCATCGCCGCCCACTGGTGCAGCTACGGCGAACTGAGCACGGGGCAGCGGACCCAGGTCAACGAAATCTCCGAGGACTGGGTCTCTGGGCAGGCCCTGCCGGAGCTGGGCTTCACCCTGGGCGGCCTGAACGAGCTCAAGGACCCCAACGTGCAGTTGTGCCTTGCCATTGACGGCGCCGGCAAGATCCACGCAGTGACAAGCTGGCTGCCCGTGTTCTCCGAGGGCCAGATCCTCAGCTGGACGCTCGATTTCATGCGCCGCAATTCGGGGGCTTTCAACGGGGTCATGGAATATCTCATCGCGCAGGCCGTGCGGCACTTTGCGCCCAGCGTGGAGTACATCTCCCTGTCCGGATCACCGTTGGCCGGCAGTGCAGCGATGGACAGCGGACTGGGCCGCGTGCTGGCACTGCTGTCCCGGACGTTGGAGCCGGTGTACGGTTTCTCTTCCCTGGCCAACTTCAAACAGCGCTTCAAACCCAGGCACCGGCCGCTCTTTCTGATGTATGCCGACCCGCTGTCGCTGCCGGCCATGGGGCGGGCCGTGGGCGAGGCCTACATGCCGGACCTGTCCGTCCGCTCCCTGGCCAAGGTGCTCCGCAAGCAGTAGCCGCAGGTCCTCCTCCCGGTATAAACAAGACGGCCCCGGCACATGCCGGGGCCGTCTTGTACGTGCTTTTTGAAGCTGGATTAGAGCGTGGTCACGCCTGTGGCCTGGGGACCTTTGGCACCCTGGCCAATCTCAAAGTCAACCCGGGCGTTCTCGTCCAGGGTTTTGAATCCGCCGCTCTGGATTTCCGAGTAGTGGACGAAGACATCCCCCTCGGCGTTGTCCGGGGTGATGAAGCCGAATCCCTTTTCAGCGTTGAACCACTTGACGGTTCCCTGTGCCATGCTTTTCTCCTTGTATTAAAAATCTGTGGTGCTGTGTGTAGTGCCCCAGGCCGCAACTTCAGCCATGCACGGGCGCACCCAGCATGACATGCCTCACATTGCAGGTCAACGGAACACGGCCCGGGGCCGCCAATGTTACTTGGCCCGGCTCTTGCCTAGACCAGCCACTTACCGGCACGCATGACGCGCTGCAGGTTCAGTTCGGCGTCGACGATCAAGACGTCGGCACGCAGGCCGCGGCGCAGGGCTCCCACCTCATCGGTCAGGCCCAGCACGCCGGCGGGGACGGTGGTGGCCGCCTTAAGGGCGTCGGTGAACTTCACGCCCGCATCCGTGGTGTGACGGACCACGTCGAGGAGCGTTGCCGTGCCGCCGGCAATGGAGCCGGTGGCGTCGAGGGTGGCCACGCCGTCGGTGACGGTGACGGGGGACGGCCCCAGCATGTACTGGCCGTCGGCCAGGCCGGCCGCCGCCATGGAGTCCGTGACGAGCAGGATGTTTTCGGCACCGACCAGCTCAAACACGGTCCTGACTGTTTCCGGGTCAAGGTGTGTGCCATCCGCAACGAGTTCGACGGCGGCCTGCCCTGCTTTGGCGGCTCGGAGGCAGGCCGCGACGGGTCCGGGGGAGCGGTGGTGCATGGGAGGCATGCCGTTGAAAAGGTGCGTCACGGTGGGTCGTCCGGAGACGCCGTCGAACCCGGTGGAATCCATCCCCTCGCGCGCCTGGGCCAGCGACTCGGCGGCGGTGGGCGTGTCGCACTCGGTGTGGCCCACGGACGGAGTGATGCCGTGGCTGGTGAGCAGGTCCACCAAGTCGGCTGCACCGGGGAGCTCCGGTGCGTAGGTCATGGTGGTGATGGTGCCGCTGCCGGCCTCGATCAAGGAGTACATGAGATCCAGGTCCGGCTCGAGCAAAAAGGCCGGGTTCTGGGCGCCGCAGCGGGCGTGGGACAGGAAGGGCCCCTCCAGGTGGATGCCAGCCAACAGCCCCTCGGCCGTCATGCCGGCGTAAAGGCCGATGCCCTGGCGCAGGTCGTCGGGGGAAGCCGTCACCATGCTGGCCAGCAGCGTGGTGGTGCCCGCGCGGTGCAGGAAGTCGACGGCGGTGCGGGCGGAGGCCTCGTCGCCGCTGGGGAAGTCCCCGCCGTTGCCCCCGTGGTTGTGCACGTCGATCAGGCCGGGGATGAGCATCTGGCCGGCGGAGAGCGAGATGATGTTGGCGGCATCCACCTCCGCCTGGCCAAAGTCCGGCACGTCAAAGTGGTCGGCCCGGCCTGCGTAAACAATGCGGTCACCGTCAATGGCGAGCAACCCGCCTTCAACAATGCCGCGGTCGGTGACGATGGCGCCTTGCAGCATGTACTTGGCGGGCTGGGGGGCGGGGATGGGATCAGTCATGCCCCAAGTCTAGCCAGGAAGGCGGCGATGATCGCCAGAGCCGGCCGCTAGAAAAGGCGCGAGGCGCTGTTGTCCACGCCGCGCATGGCGTCATAATCCAGGGTCCTGCACTCAATGCCGCGGTCTGTCGCAAGTGTTTTGGCCTGCGGCTTGATCTGCTGGGCGGCGAAGATGCCGCGTACGGGGGCCAGTCGCGGGTCGCGGTTGAGCAGTTCCAGATAGCGGGTCAGTTGTTCCACGCCGTCGATGTCCCCGCGGCGTTTGAGCTCGATCGCCACGGTGGCCCCGGCCGCGTCACGGGCCAGAATGTCAACGGGACCAATGGCCGTGAAGTACTCGCGCCTGATCAGGGAGAAGCCGGCGCCGAGCAGTTCAATTTGTTCGGCCAGCAAACGCTGCAGGTCGGCTTCGACGCCGTCCTTGATCAGGCCCGGATCGATGCCGAGATCGTGGCTGGAGTCGCTGATGTGCTCATGGATGTTGATGATCAGCCGGTCATCTACTTTTTTTGACTGCACGACCCACTGCTCGATGACGCCGTCTTCCAATTCTGCGTCGTCGGGGTTCACCGTGCGCAGCGTGGCAGGCGGACTCATCCAGTTCAGCGGTTTGTAGGAGCCGCCGTCGGAGTGCACCAGAACAGAGCCGTCGGCCTTGACCAACAGCAGCCTGACGGCGAGGGGAAGATGGGCTTTGAGGCGTCCGACATAATCAACGGAGCACTTGGCAATCACTAAACGCACGCCATCCACTCTAGCCGGTGGTGTGGGAAGTTCTTCGTTCGGGCACCGCCCGTACGGCACAATGGAGTCATGCCCCGCTCCAACCAGCCCCGCCGCCGTCGAACTTCGCCACCTCGCGGGGGGCGGCAAGCGGGTGCCGGGACGAAGCCGTGGGAGGACGGGGAAGGCTACGAGCTGAACCGCGCCAGGCTCGGCATCCCCACCACTGAATCCGCACCTGACGGCGAATGGGCGGTCCGGAGCATCAGTGCCGGAAACGCGCAAAAGGTGTACACCTGCCCGGGCTGCCACCACCAGGTGCACGCAGGAGTGGCCCATCTGGTGGTCTGGCGCGAGGACGCCATGTTCGGCGCCGAGGCCGGCCTGCGCGAGCGACGCCACTGGCACAACAACTGCTGGCGGGGCCGCAGCTACATTTATAGGTAGGCTGGAATCCATGGTTTTTGATCCCGCTTCCCTTGTCTTTTCCGATGCCGATGCCGGTGCGCCCGCTGCCGTCCGTGCCTCCACGATTTTGCCGGCGCTCCGGGAAAATATTGAGCTGCACACCGCTGACGGGCTCACCCTGGTGGGTGAATTGGCTGTGCCGGCCGACGGCGTCGTGAAGGCCACGCTGATCACCCTCCACCCGCTGCCCACCCACGGCGGCTTCATGGATTCCCACGTCTACAAGAAAGCCTCCTACCGACTGCCGGCGCTGGCCGGCATTGCCGTGCTGCGCTTCAATACCCGGGGCACTTCATCCCCGCGCGGCACCAGCGGCGGCGCCTTTGACGATGGCCTGGGCGAGCAGCTGGATGTTGCGGCAGCCGTGCAGTTTGCGGTGGACCGCGGGCTGCCACGCCGCTGGCTCGTGGGCTGGTCCTTCGGCACCGAGCTGGTGTTGAAATATGGTGCCGTGCCGCCGGTTGCCCAGGCAATTGACGGTGCGGTTCTGCTCTCGCCGCCGCTGCACCGGGCGGTCGACGCCGATCTGGACGCCTGGGCCGTCTGCGGCAAACCGCTGACGGTCCTTGTTCCGGAGTTTGACGACTATCTCCGGCCGGCTGCCGCCGTCGAACGTTTTGCCCGCGTGCCCCAGGCCAGGCTGGTGGCGGTCGGCGGTGCCAAGCACCTGTGGGTGGGCGAGAAACACGCATACCGTGCGCTCAACGAAATCGCCGGTGCGGTTCTGGGCTCGGCCGTGGAACTGCCTGCGCAATGGCAAGGTCCCGTGGGTGCGCTGCCCGCCTAGCGGGAGTTTCCTAGCTATTTCGTTTTTGAGGGCCCCGACAAAATAAAAACCGCGTAAGTTGCGGCGTGTCGGGGCCTTCATTTCATCGAATAGTGTATGACCTAAAGTATGATATGTGGTATGGCGCTCTATAAGAAAACGATCAACGGCAAGGTGTACTGGTACCTGCGCGAAATGGCGCGGGTGGAC
>JBBSQT010000172.1:0-5132 GCA_038243775.1 Actinomycetales bacterium
GACCAACAAGATCCTGGGCACCACCGCCTCGAACCAGGTGATCATGGACGGGCTGTGCGTGCGCATCGGCGCCATGCGCTCCCACTCGCAGGCGCTCACCCTGAAGCTGCGCGAGGACCTCTCCGTGGTTGAGATCGAATCGCTGCTGGCGGCCGACAACGAGTGGGCCAAGGTGGTCCCGAACACCAAGGAAGCCTCCATGGCGCACCTGACCCCCGTGGCCGCATCCGGCACCCTGGAGGTCCCTGTGGGCCGCATCCGCAAGATGGAAATGGGCCCGGAATACATCAGCGCTTTCACGGTGGGCGACCAGCTCCTCTGGGGTGCCGCCGAGCCGCTGCGCCGCATGCTGAAGATCGCCGTCGGCACGCTCTAGGATTATCCAACTGGGCCTCCCCGCCGTGGTTCACGGCCGGGAGGCCCAGGTTTTTAACCACCGGGCGTATGCCTTCGCTTTTGCCTCGAGGGCCTTGTGCCGGGCCGGGCTTAGCTCATTGAAAAGTTCCGGAAGCACGACGCCGGACAGTTGCCTTTGCTTCTCGGCCGCACCTTGTGCCCTGCGCCAGGTCCCGGCGACCCGTCCGCCGGCCACCACTGTGGCCTTGAACATGCCGTTGTTGCCCGGAACCGTCAGCGGGGCGTGGTGCGGGGCCAGTGCGGCGCTGCGGTCCGTGTAGCCGAGCAGGAATTCATCGAATCCCGGCAGCAGCAGGACGGAGCGGGCGCCCGGGAGCGTTCCCTTCAGCAGTTCGGCAGTTTCCGGTGCCAGCCAATGCGTGGCGCCGTTGCACTCGATGCGCTCAAGCTGGCCCTTCACCTGGTCCAGGCCCAGGGTGATGTCCTTGAGGGTGAGCTTGGACCACCACTGGAAATCCTTGAGGGTGGCCGGGCCGTGGCTGCGGAAGTAGCGCAGCGCCAGCTCCGCGAGGGCCTGCTCTTTGCCCAGGACGCGAGGGTTCCTGATCCACTGTTCTGCGTTGACAAAGTATTGGCCGTTGCCGTTGCCCGCCGGGTTGATGGGGCCTTGGACCAGGGTGCCCTCAAGGCAGAGCAGGAACAGGAAGTGGTAGCCGCGCTGGGCCTTGGTGCTTTGTCCCGCCTGTTCAAAGGCGGCGAGGAGTTGTTCCCGTGTGGCCTTGCCGCCCGGCTGGTCCAGCAGCGCCAAGGCGAGCTCGCGCACCTGGGCGATGTCCGGCGTCGTAATTTCCAGCTGGCGGTGGCGGGTGGTTTGGGCCTTGAGCATGCGCCCGGCTGTGAGGGCGAGTATCCAGCCCAGGTCCTCGGCGGCGCTCACGTGGAGGGTGCCGCGCATGGGCCAGGACCTCACCAGTGCGCCATCATTGAAGGCTGCCTGCACCTCCGCCCGGGTGAGCCCGGGTGAGCGCAGTCCGATGGACCACAATGCACCCGGGAAGTCCTGGCCCTGGAGCGCGGTCAGGGAACGCACAACGTCCACCGGTCCCCGGCTGGGACTGGTGGACGTGGGCAGGATTCCCTGGGCGGCAAGCCGCAGCCTGGCGATCTGGACCGGGGTGGCGTTCATGCTCATCCACCCAATCTAATCCCCCTTCCCCAACCTGTGGGGTGGGGTTCGGCGAAGGGTCTAGCGTGCGGAGCGGAGCTGGGCCGTAATGGGGCACTCGAAGGGGTCCCGCTGGCCCAGGCCAACCCGGTTCAGGTACTTCATCACGATCATGTACGACTGGCCCAGGGTGGTTTCGGTGTACGTGATGTCGCGCTCGGCGCAGTAGGCACGGACCATCGGCTGGACTGCCTTGAGGTGCTTTGAGGACATGGTGGGGAACAGGTGGTGCTCGATCTGGTAGTTCAGCCCGCCCATGCCGGCGTCGACCCACCAGCCGCCGGAGATGTTGCGGCTCATCAGGGTCTGGCGGCGCATGAAGTCAATCTTGACGTCCTTGGGCACCAGCGGCATGCCCTTGTGGTTCGGGGCGAAGGAGCCGCCCATGTACAGGCCAAGCACCATGACATGCGCTGCGATGAACGCCAGGCCAATGCCCCAGCCCAGGAACCAAATCGTGAAGGCCGGCAGGATGACCAGGCGCACAACAAGCAATGCGATCTCGGTCTTGCGCTTGGGCACGATCTGCTTGCGGTCCAGCACCCGGCTCACTGCGGCGATGTGCAGGTCCAGCGCGGCGAGCGTCAGCAGCGGGAAGAAGAAGTACCCCTGGCGGCGTGCGAACCACTTGGCGAAGCCGGTGCGCTTGGCAGCGTTTTCCGGGTCGAAAACCAAGGCACCGGGGTCGATGTCGCCGTCGACGCCGATCTTGTTCGGGTTCAGGTGGTGCTTGCCGTGCTTGTTCATCCACCAGCCGTAGGACAGTCCCACGAACAAGTTTCCGGAGATCCGGGCCAGCCAGGCGTTCTTCTTCGCGGAGGCGAAGACCTGGCGGTGGGCGGCGTCGTGGGACAGGAACGCGGTGTGGGTGCACATGAAGGCGAACAGCACTGCCGTGACCATCTGCCACCAGGTCTGCCCCAGTGTCAGGAACAGCGCAAGGACGGCCAGGTAGCCCACTGACTGGCGCACAATCCTGGTGACGTACCACTTGATGTCGCGCTCCATGAGGCCGGTGGCGCGCACTTCCTCACACAGCTGGATGAAATCGGTGGTGTGGCGGTCGCGCACGGGCCGTTTTCTGGCAGCTTTTGCAGGTGCGTTGTCCGCGTCCAGCAGTTCCGGGCTGTCAAGCGTTGTCGACGACATTGGGCTCCTCGTCATGGTTGCACCACATGATGCGCCACGTTAATAGAAAGTTCAGATCTTTCCATTAACACTACGAAGGGCGGTGTGGGCGCGCATCACACCGGGGAGCCGTCTTGACCCCCTACCCGGGTACGGGTGGGGGATTTCCGGGCAGGCTTTCCGGAAGGTCATGTGTCCACCGCGCCCGTTCCCGCCTTCCGCCACCGACCTACCGACAGGACGGGCGCGAGGGCGGGGCCGGGCGCGACAAGCGGTGCGGGGCGCGAAGGACCTAAGGACTGTGGCGGGGACGGGCGCGGCGGCCGGGGTGGCGCCGGATATTGCAGTGGCGTTAGAGCGCGCAGCCCACCAGGACCGGTTCGGGAACCAAGGCGATGCCAAATTGACGTTCGACGCCGTCGCGCACCGTGCATGCTATCGCCAGGACGTCTTCGGTGCGGGCACCGCCACGGTTCGTAATGGCGAGGGTGTGCTTGCTGGAGAGGGCAGCGCGCGGCGGAGTCCCGGCGTCGTACGTCCCATCGGCATCGGAGAGTTCCCCGGCCAGGCCGAAACCCTTGGAGAACCCGGAACGCTCGATCAGCCAGGCGGCACTGAGTTTGACCAGCCCGCCCGCGGGCCAGCGGGGGGCGTCGGCGGGCAGGGTGGCAGCGGTCTCCGGGGTGACGAGGGGGTTGGTGAAGAAGGAGCCGGTGGAAAAGGTGTCGCGGTCGGCGGGGTCCAGGACCATGCCCTTGGCGGCGCGCAGGGCCAGGATGGTGCGGCGGACTTCGAGCGAGTTGGCGCGCTTGCCGATCTCCACATCGAGCCGGCGGGCCAGCTCCGTGTACTTGACGGGCGCGCTCATCCGGCCCAGCAGCAGCTGGAACTCAACGCTCAGGACCACATAGCGCGGGGAGCCGTTGACGGTCGTCTCCTTCAGCAGTGAACTTCGGTAGCCGAACTTCAGCTCCGAGTTGGTGAAGGTGTGGACCGCGTTTTTCTCCCGGTCCCAGGTGCGCACGGAGGCAATGGTCTGGGCGACCTCGCACCCGTAGGCGCCGACGTTTTGCACCGGGGTGGCGCCGGAGCTGCCGGGAATTCCGGAAAGGGCCTCGAGGCCGCTCCAGGCGTGCAGAACTGTTTGGTGGACAAAGTCGTCCCAGTCGTGCCCGGCCTGGACCACCACGGAGGCGCCGCCGCAGGAATCCTCGGAATTGGCCTTGAATCCCTGGCTGGCGATCTGCAGCACGGTGCCGGCGAAGCCGTCGTCGGAGACGACCAGATTGGAGCCGCCGCCAAGAATCAGCAGTGGTTCACCCGCCTGATCCGCTGCCTGCACGGCGGCGATGATCTCGGACTCCGTGGTGGCCACGACATATTTGCCGGCTGGACCGCCAACTTCAAGGGTGGTCAGGGAACTCAGCAACGTTTGGGCATTCACCCTTTAACACTAGCGCCTGTGGCCACTGGCAACCGCGCGTCCAGGTATTTTGGCCTGCGCACCACGGGGGTCAGGAAGAACGCGATGACCAGCATCACCAACACCGCCAGGAGCGAATGCAGCACGCCGACGTGCTCAGCCAGCAGGCCAAGCAGCGGCGGGCCCCCCAGGAATGCGCCGTATCCCACGGTGGAAACCACCGAGACGCGTGCGGCGGCGTGGTCGGGATCGTCGGAGGCTGCCGACATCGCGACCGGGAAGCCCAGTGCTGAACCCAGTCCCCAAAAAACCAGCGCGGCCAGGGCAATCTCGGCCGAGGGGGCAAACACGAACAATCCCAAGCCAATGACCGCCAGGCCGGCACCTGCACGCAGCACCGCCACACGGCCGTACTTGTCCAGGACGACGGTGCCGGCGAACCGGCCGATGGTCATGGCCGATACGAAGATGCCGTATCCCACGGCGCCAAGGGCCGCCGTGGAGTCGTAGCTGTCAACCATGGCCAGGGCGACCCAGTCCCCAGCAGCGCCTTCGGCCAGGCCAAGCCCCAGCACCAGGGCGCCAAGCATCAGGGTGCGCGGTTCGCGCCAGGCTGCAGCGATCTTGGCCTTGCCGGCCCGTTTGTTCGCTGCGGCCTTCTCGGAGCCGTGGGTCTGCGCCGTCGTGGCGGTGATGATGGGGACGGCCCCGGTGCCGGGCACGGCTCCGGCCTCGCCGAGATCAACCATGCTGCCTGTGGACGTGACCCGGTCAGCCTGGTAGTAGCCGGTCCCGATGATGACGGCAATGCAGACCACAACGGCAACGGCCGAGAGATGGATCGCCACCGGGACGTGTGCGGAGGCCGCCAGCGCCCCTACGCCGGCACCCACCGCCGTGCCAATGCTGAACGATCCGTGCAGCCGCGGCATGATGTGCCTCCCCAGCGCCCGTTCAACGGCGGCTCCTTCAATGTTCGAGGAGGTGTTCCAGCTGCCA